>JASLAV010000618.1 GCA_030146905.1 Lentzea sp.
AACTGCCGCGTCAGACGGCGTACAACCTCCCGCTGGAGATCGTGCTCATCGTCGTGCCGACGGTGATCGTGGCGGTGTTGTTCTACTTCACCGCCGTGACGCAGAACTACGTCACGGACAAGTCGGGCAAGCCCGACGTGACCGTCGACGTGATCGCGTTCCAGTGGAACTGGGAGTTCCAGTACCCGGACCACAAGACCGAAGAGGGCAACGTCGTCAGCACGATCGGCAGCTCGGGCGAGGTGCCGGTGATGGTGCTGCCCGCGCACAAGCGGATCCAGTTCACGCTGCGCTCGACGGACGTCATCCACTCGTTCTTCGTGCCGGAGTTCCACTTCAAGCGCGACGTCTTCCCGCATCCGGAGAAGAACAACCAGGACAACGTCTTCCAGATCGACCAGATCGACCGTCCCGGTGCGTTCGTCGGCCGTTGCGCGGAGCTCTGCGGCTCCTACCACGCGGTGATGAACTTCGAGGTCCGCGCGCTGGAGGAAGCGGACTTCGAGAAGTACATCGAGCTGCGCAAGGAAGTGAACTCGAAGACGGGCAAGCCGTACACCACGGCTGAGGCGCTCGCCCAGGTCAACTGCGGTGAGCTGTGTGCGCCGCTGGCCACCACGACCACCCCGTTCAACACCGACCGGACGGCCCGCGAGGCCTCCGGCGCGGGTCAGAAGTAGGGAACGCCCCGCGATGAAGATCGAAGCTCGCGTATTCGACCTGGTGATGGCCTTCTCGTTCCTGATGGCCGTCGTCTACGGCTGGTGGACGCACGCGGCGACCGGCCACGTCGAGCCCACCGGCACGGTGGCGCTGGCGCTGACCGGTGGCCTGGCCCTCATCACGGGCACCTACTTCCGGTTCGTCGCCCGTCGCATCGAGGTCCGGCCGGAGGACAACCCCGAGGCCGAGGTCTCCGACGGTGCCGGTGAACTGGGCTTCTTCAGCCCCGGCTCGTACTGGCCGATCGGTCTCGCCGCCGCGGCGGCGACCGCCGGTCTCGCGCTGGCGTTCTGGCACGTGTGGTTGCTCGTGATCGCCGTCGTCCTGGTGCTGATCGCGGTCGGCGGCCTGGTGTTCGAGTACCACACCGGACCCAGCCACGACTGATGTCCGCTCTGCCGGATGGCGAGGCCCTCTCCCTGGTGGAGGGGGCCTTCGTCGTTTCCGGGCCCCGGCCGGTCAGGCGCGGTCGTGGAGGGTGATCCGGTAGCCGTCGGGGTCGGCGAAGGTGAACGTCCGGCCGAAGGGTCCGTCGATCGGCGCGGAGACGATGGTGTGGCCGTCGGCGGCGAGAGCGTCGTGGATGTCCTGAACGTCGGTGGCGTGCAGCCAGATCGCGGTACCGATGCCGGGCTGGGCCGCGGAGGCGAGATCGGTGCCGGGGACGACGTCGCGGAGTGCGAAGGCGATCGGCTTCGTCTCGAAGACGACGGCGTGCGGAGGCCCGGCCTGCGAGCGGACGAGGCCGAGGTACCGCTCGTAGAACGCCTGGGAGGCGCTGAGGTCGCGTGCCTGGAGCGAGATGAAGTCGGGGCCGGTGACGGGCATGGTGAGCTCCTCGTTTCGTGTCAGTATTCTGACACGGGAAACCTATGTCAGAATACTGACATGAGTCAAGACGGTGCCGGCGTCGACCTGGAGACGTCACTGGGCTACCTGCTGAAAGAGACGTCGAGCGCGCTCCGCGCGGCCATGGACGAGGTGCTGCGGCCGCTCGGGATGAGCGTGACGCGCTACTCCTGCCTCGAGCTGCTGGCCCAGCGGCCGGGCCTGTCGAACTCCGAGCTCGCACGGGGCGCGTTCGTGACGCGGCAGTCGATGAACGTGCTGCTCCAGGCCCTGGAGCGGGAGGGCTACGTGACCAGGCCCGCCGAGGCACCCGTCGGGAAGGCCCTTCCCACGCGGCTCACGCCTCTCGGGCAGCGGAGCCTGGAGAAGGCGACGGCGGCCGTCCGGTCCGTCGAGGTCAGAATGCTGGCCGGCATGACGCAGGCCGAGCAGGCGGACGCGTTCCGGCTCCTGCGGAGCATGATCGATTCCTTGCGCGACGGCGCGTAGCACGCGAAAGGGCCCTGCCGCCATGACGGCGGCAGGGCCCTGTCACTGGTCCTGGTGACGCCGTCAGGCGGCGGCGCCGACCTTCTCCGGCGTCTTCTGGTACGCGTCGACGTACTCCTGGCCGCTCAGGTCGAGGATGCGGTAGATGATCTCGTCGGTGACGCTGCGCAGCACGGGCAGCGAGTCCTGCATGCCGTCGTACCGGCTGAAGTCGAGCGGCTCACCGAAGCGGACCGTGACCGGCACGACCTTCGGGAACCTGCTGCCGACCGGCTGCACCTTGTCCGTGCCGATGATGCCGACGGGAACGACGGGGGCCCCGGACTCGAGCGCCATGCGCGCGACGCCCGTGCGGCCGCGGTGGAGCATGCCGTCGAGCGAACGCGTGCCCTCCGGGTAGATGGCGAAGGCGTCACCGCGGGCGAGGATCTCGGCGGCCGTGTCGAGCGCGGCGCGGGCGTCGCGGCCCTTGCCGCGGTGCACCGGCACGTGGCCGAGCGAGGAGAAGAACCGGCGGGTCAGCGAGCCCTTCAGGCCGGTACCGGTGAAGTACTCCGCCTTCGCGAGGAACGACACGCGGCGCGGGACCACCATCGGGATCACGACGCTGTCGATGAAGCTGAGGTGGTTGGCCGCCAGGATGACGGGGCCGTCGGTGGGGATGTTCTCCAGCCCGTCCACCACGGGGCGGTAGACGAGACGGGCTGCTCGCGCGACGACATGCTTCATCACCGGGTAGAGGAGGGCCATGCCACCAGCATCTCAGGTGGCGGTTGCCGCCGCGTTACCACGTGGCGCGCATCTCGGGCCCATCACTCGCTCGGACTACTTCGTGGCTGCGGACGTGCGAGCTGGGTCACCCACCGGCGACGAGGCGTGACGAAACAGGCGTGAGACGGCGGTCACGGCTCCGTCGTCCGTGCGGAACGGGCGGGCACGACGACGCCGTGCCCGCCGACGCGCTACTAGCCCTTCAGGGCCGTGGAGAGCTCCGCCCAGCGGCTCAGCAACGCCGCTGCCTTGCCGGAGTCGACGGCGTCCGCCGCGCGGCTCAGCGCGGCCGTCAGGTCGGCGTGCAGGTCGTCGGAGAACCCGCCGTGCGCCGCGATGGCACCCGCCGCGTTCACCAGCACCGCGTCGCGCACCGACCCGGTCCTGCCCGCCACGAGGTCGCGGACCACTCGGGCGTTGACGGACGCGTCGCCGCCCTTCAGGTCCTCCTCGCGGGCGGGTTTCACGCCCAGCACCGCCGGGTCGATCGTCTCCGTGCGCACCATGCCGTCCTGAGCGAGCCACGCGGACGTCGTGGTGGTCGTGGTGATCTCGTCGAGGCCGTCGTCACCCCGCACCACCAGCGCGGTGTGGCCGCGGCGCGCGAACACGCCGGCGATCAGCGGTGCCGCGACCGCCCGCGCGCAGCCGATCAGG
>JASLAV010000619.1 GCA_030146905.1 Lentzea sp.
GAGCGGCAGGCCGACGTCGGTGGACGTGAGCACCTCGGAGCCGAGCTGCGCCAGCGCGGTGCCGAGCTGCGACCCGAACGCCATGCCGCCCATCTGGCCGAGCATCGACAGCAGCGGGCCCGCCGCCTGCTTCGCCTCGGCGGGCATCGCCTCGACCCACGCGCCGGACATGCGCTGCGCGACCGGGTCGCACAGGCGCTGCCAGGTCGGGATGGTGCGCTCGATCCAGTCGCGCGCGGTCCACGCCTGCGTCGTGCGGCTGCCCGCGGGCAGCGACGTGACCGGGTCGAGCCACATCTCGGCGAGGTGCACGGCGTCGGTGACGGCGCCGGACTGGTCGGCGGCGAACCCGACGGTGGTCGTCGTCGACGACAGCTGCTGGAACGCGATCTGCTTGGCGAGGTCGTAGTTGACCGGCCCGCTCGACGTTCCGGCGCTGCTCAGCATGGCGCCCAGCTGGCTCAGCATGCTGCCCAGCTGATTGAAGTCGAACGGGTTGTCTCCCGGCTTCCCGTCCTTGTCGTCGGGGTTGTGCGGGCTGAACCCGAACGGCACGTCACTCATGCCTCTACCGTACGCGGATCGACATGGTCGTACGCTGTTCAGCCGTGAGTGAAACCGTCACGACCGCACCCCCGCCAGCGCCCCCGCCGAGGGAGCGCGGACTCACCCGCCGGACGTGGACGCTGGTCGTCAGCTTCCTCGTGGTGGCGGCCCTCGGACTGCTCGGCGGTTTCGCCAGAGTCCCGTACGTCGCACTGGGCCCCGGCCCGACCTACGACGTGCTCGGCAAGGTCAAGGACGCCGACGTGGTCGCGGTCGACGGCCAGAACACCTTCCCCACCAACGGAACGCTGCGCATGACGACGGTCTCGCTCACCGACGACGTGTCATTGTTCGGCGCCTTGGGCCTGTGGCTGTCCGGCCGCTACGCGCTGGCTCCCCGCGAGGAGTTCTTCAAGCCGGGCGAGTCCGAGGAGGAGGTGCAGAAGAACAACGAGATCGCGTTCAGCGAGTCCCAGACCTCCGCGGAGGTCGCCGCGCTGCACTACCTCGGCTATCCGGGCAAGGTGATCGCGAACCAGGTCACCAAGGGCAGCCCAGCCGACAACGTCATCCCGCTCGGCGCGCGCATCATCTCGGTCAACGGCAAGCAGGTGCAGAGCTCCGCCGACGTGAGCGCGGCGCTGGAGAACACCAAGCCTGGCGACCAGATCGAGGTGGCCTTCGAGAAGGACGGCACCTCGAAGTCCACGCGGGTCACCCTCGGCACGCGTGACGACGGCCGCCCCGCCGGCTTCATCGGCATCTCGCCGGTCGACCGCGCCGACGTGCCGTTCAAGATCAAGATCAGCCTGTCCGACGTCGGCGGCCCCTCCGCCGGCCTGATCTTCGCGCTCGCGATCGTCGACAAGCTGACGCCGGGCGAGCTCAACGGCGGCAAGGCCATCGCGGGCACCGGCGAGATCACCGGAGACGGCACGGTGAAGCCCATCGGCGGCATCGCGTTCAAGATGGTCGCCGCGAAGGAGGCCGGCGCGACGGCGTTCCTCGTGCCGTCGGACAACTGCCAGGACGCGAAGCAGCAGGCGCCCTCGGACCTCAGGCTGATCAAGGTCGAGAACCTCAAGGACGCGGTGTCGTCGCTGGAGGCGCTGAACGCGGGCAGGGACACCCCCGTCTGCTGACCTTTTTGTCCGCTTGTCGCGAACAAAGCACAACGACCTCGCAACCCCGGCACGACCACGTGCCGGGGTTGTGCCAGCCTGGGGGTGTGACGACTAGGGCCGCAGCGTGGCGAGCAGGGCGTCGGTGAGGTTGGGCGCCAGTTCGGGGTGCTCGACGAACTCCTCCGGCACCTCGACCGTTCCGCGCAGCCGCAGCACGCAGGAGACGGAGCCGTCGCGCAGCACGGCCGCCACCAGGCGGGCCTCGCGGCGTGCCGGGTGCTCCGCCGCGAACCTGCGGGCCGCCTCGTCGTCGAGCTCGCCGTGGCTCAGCTCGGTCTCCGCCTCCGGCGGCAGGACCACGATCTCCTGGGCCAGGGCGCACCCGGTGACGGCCGGCGGCCACTCGATGCCCGCGAGCGCGTCACCCAGGTCGCCCTCCAGGGCGTCCTGGGCGATCGGCGTCAGCGGGCTCGACTGCGGGTCGAGCTGTGCCCGCAGCTCGGGTTGCTGGGTGATCAGGTCGGACGTGGGCACGAGGGCGAAGAGTTGCGGCGGCTGCTCCCAGCCACCTGCCGCTACGAACTCCTCTACCTCGCGGGCGACCGTCGGGAGGATGACCGCTGGCGTTTCACTCGCTGACACGCGTGTCATCGTAAGACCGCGGACTTCACGGGAACCCAGGGCGTCGTCCGTAGAGTTGGACTAAACGTACGTATCGATTTACCGCGATCCAGGAGCGTGCCTCGTGGCCACACGGCCTCCGGTCGGACTGCCGAAACTGTCTCGACGCAGCCGAATACTGCTCATCGTGGGTGTTGTGCTCCTGTTCGGTCTCATCACGGGATCGCGGCTGCTCGACACCTACGTGAACTGGCTGTGGTTCGGCGAGGTGAAATTCCGCGACGTCTACAGCACAGTGCTGCTCACCCGCCTGGGGCTGTTCGCGGCCGTCGGCCTCGTCGTCGGCGGCATCGTCGCGCTCAACCTCTACCTCGCCTACCGGGCGCGGCCGGTGTTCGTGCCGGTCTCCGGGCCCGACGACCCGGTGGCGCGCTACCGCACGGTCGTGATGCGGCGGATGCGGTTGTTCGCGATCGGCATCCCCGTGTTCGTCGGCCTGATCGCGGGCGCGTCGGCGCAGGCGGACTGGCAGCAGATCCAGCTCTTCCTCAACTCGCAGCCGTTCGGCGTGACCGACCCGCAGTTCGGGCACGACATCGGCTTCTACGCGTTCCAGCTGCCGTTCTACGAGTGGCTGCTGTCGTGGCTGTTCATCACGACCGCGGTGTCGTTCATCGGCACGGTGATCGCGCACTACCTGTTCGGCGGCATCCGGCTGGCCGGTCGCGGTGGCCAGCTCTCCGGGCCCGCGCGGCTGCACCTGGCGCTGGTCGCCGGCACGTTCGTGCTGTTGAAGGCGGTCGCGTACTTCTTCGACCGCTACGCGCTGCTGCTGCACGACACCGAGAAGTTCGTCGGCGCGAGCTACACCGACCTCAACGCGGTGCTGCCGGCCAAGCTGATCCTGCTGTGCATCGCCGTGTTCTGCGCCGTCGCGTTCTTCGCGGGCGCGTTCATGCGCAACGTGCAGCTGCCCGCCATCGC
>JASLAV010000629.1 GCA_030146905.1 Lentzea sp.
CTCCTTGTGCAGGGGTGCTCTGTCAGCAGGTCCCCGGCCGGTTTCAGGGAGGCCGGGGCCCTCCGCTCCGAGAACTGGTCCAGACCGGTTATGAGAGCGCTTCCATGGTTGTGCGCAGATGGGAGCTCTGTCAATACCGAAGAGGACAGCCAGTGGATCACCAAGCACGACGAAGGGCCGTGGATCCGCCCGTTCGGCCACGAGCGTGGAAGTCACTTCCTGATGACAGACGTGCATTGACGAGGTTGCCGGCCGGGTCCTGCTGTCGGTGAAGCGTGGAATTGAAACGTTTCAATCGGCCGCCCGCGTTGCCAGAACCTCCACCAGCCAGGAGAACGCGATGCGAAGTCGATCCCTGCCGCACGCCCCAATACCATTACTCTGCGTGATTATTTCTGCACTGATGGTCATCTCCGTGATCGTCGCGATGGCGCAGGCCATCGGCAGGACGGCGGAGGCGGCGAGCTGCGGCGCACTCGCCGGCCAGGTCTCGGCCGCCTTCACGACCAGGCTCGTGTCCGCGGACGGCACCGTCTCCGGCAACACCCGGATGGGGTACGCGATGCAGCCGGACTACCCCGGCTGGGGCTACCTGGTGAACAAGGGAGCGACGACGGTGTGGGAGCGGTGGGACGGCATCCGCCAGGACGGCTCGTTCCAGGACCCCGCGATGAACTCGTTCAACCACTACGCGATGGGATCCGTCGGCGACTTCCTCTACCGCACCGTGGTAGGACTGAGCTCCGCCTCGCCCGGCTTCCGGTCGTTGCTCGTCGCCCCGAAACCGGGCGGTGGGCTCACGTCGGCCAGGTCGTCGCACCGCACCCCGTACGGAGAAGCGCTCAGCGAGTGGACCACGGCGGGAGACCGCTTCAGCCTCCACGTCGTCGTGCCCACCGGAACGTCGGCCGTCGTGCGCGTCCCGGCAGCCGGTGCCGGGGCGGTGACGGCTCCGCCGGGGGCTGTTCCGCTCGGTCACGGCTCCGGCGTGGCCTCGTTCCACGTCCCTGCCGGTGACCACGTCTTCACGGCACCGAGCACCACGTGATCAGCCGATCGCTGAGCCGCCACGGCTGACACCCGGCTCCGCCTCGCCCGGTCGCGCGGAAGGGCGCGAGGGCGAGGCGGAGTTCGTGTCGGCGCCGTTGTCCGCCCGGCGTTCGGTGCGGCCGGTTCCGTGCCAGTCCAGGCACATCACGGTGGCGTCGTCCTGGAGGAGATCGCGGTAGACGCGCCTCACGGCACCGGTCGACGCCCGCACCACCTCCCTGGGGTGCAGCGACTCGGTGTTGCGGAGCAACGCCGGCAGGTCGACGGCTTCGGCGTCGCGCTCGAACATGCCGTCGGTGAGCAGCAGCAGCCGGTCTCCCCGGCGCAGGTCCAGCCGTTGCACCCGGTAGGTGTACGGCTTGACGCCGAAGAGCAGGTCGACCTCCAGGTCGAGCTCCCGCACCACGCCGTCGCGCAGCAGCAGTGGTGGCGGGTGACCGGCGTTGACCAGCCCGACCGCTCCGTCGCGCAGGTTCACGCGCACCAGCAGCCCGGTCGCGAGTGATCCCAGGCGGTGGTCCAGCAGGGCCTGGTTGGCCTGCCGGGCCTGCTCCGCCAGGTCGTCGCCTGCGCGGCGGGCCCTGCGCAGCGCACCGACCAGCAGGGTCGCCGTCATCGCGGAGCCCACGTCGTGACCGACGGCATCGGTCATCGACAGGTGCAGGACGTCGCGGTCCAGGGCGTAGTCGTAGGTGTCGCCGCCGATGTCGTGGGCGGGCACCAGGGCACCGGCGACGGTGAACTGGGCGGCCTCGCAGCAGGACGCCGTGGGCAGCAGCTGGTGCTGGATCTCCGCGGCCAGGCTCATCGTCGAGGTGCGCCTGCCGGAGTGGTAGAGGTCGGTGAAGCGGCGGTCGGTGACTATGACGTAGGCCAGCGCGTGCGCGGCTTCGCTCAGCTGTTCCAGCACCTCGTCGTCGAGCGAGGGCACGGTCACCTCGAGCACGCCGACGCAGTCGCCGCGGTTGGTCACGGGCAGCACCACCCGCACCCCGTCGCCGTCCCGCTCCTGCCACGGCCGCTGGGTGCGCAGGACCTCCTCGTACTCGCTGTCCCGCAGGGCGACGCACTCCGCGCCGCCCGCACCGAGGTCCCGCGTGGTCGAGGTCAGCCGCACGAGTTGCTCGTCACCGACGTCGATCAGCAGGAACGACACGTCGAAGGCCTCGAACCGCTTCGCCAGGTCGCGCGCCACGACGTCGACCGACTCCACGGGTGGTGCGCTCTCAGCCGCGGCCAGCACATCACCCGGTCGCAGCACAGCACCGTCCACGGCATCCTCCGAGCAGTCCGGGCCACCCTAACCACATCGGAGGTCACGGCGTTGACGAGCGCACCGAACGGTTCGGTTTCGTGGCCTGCGCCGACGGTCCGTCAGCAGGTCTCGCGCGTCAGTCGTTCCGCCTGGTGTTGAGCGGCAGGACGCGCGACAGCACGGGCACCGTGGCGGCGGCGACGACGAGGTGCATGGCGATCAGCGCGAACGAGTTCACGACGGAGGCGCCGCCCGCGAGGATGCCCAGGTCGGGGATGAACGAGAGCCCGATGACGGTGGGCACCAGGATGCGCAGCACCTTCTTCGGGTTGCGGGCGAAGCGGCGCACCAGGTACCAGCCGAGCGTACCGAGCGCGATGCCGATCAGCGTGGCCGGCGCGTACTCGGCCAGCGCCAGGCCCACGCGCTCGGTGCCCTCCGGGATGAACTTGCCCGCGATCAGGGCGATCAGCGCGTCGACCGCGATGGAGACCACCGCGGCACCGAGGAGGCCGACGACGACCTCCGCGGCGCTGGGTGCGAGACCTGCGGGGCGTGCGGGGAGGCTGGTGTCGGCCATGAGCCCTGTCCTTCGCTAAGCTGATTTGCAAGCGGTCACTTGCAATCAACGTAGCCACCGGGCCACGCCAACACAAGTGGCCACTTGCATTGGTGACTGATGGAGGTGGGTGAGTGGCCGGCAGGGTGACCGACAGGGCGGTGTTCGACGCGTTCTTGGAGGTGATCGCCGAGCAGGGGTACGAACGGGCGACCACCCGCGCGATCGCCGACGCCGCCGGGATCAACGAGGCGACGTTGTTCCGCCGGTTCACCTCCAAGGAGAACCTGCTGCGGCAGGCCGTCCGCAGCAACTTCGCGGGGTTCGCGCTCGACATCGACACCCCCGGCGACGACGTGGCCGCCGACCTGCTGACGATCCTGAGCTACTACACGCGGCTCTACGAGACGCGCGGCGGCGTGGTGCTGACCCTGATGAGGGAGGCGAAGTTCAGCCCGGCGGTGGCGGCCGTGCTCGCCGAACCGGAGTCGCTGCTGGCGAAGGTCGACGCGGTCATCCTGCACCACCAACGGCGGGGCGACCTCGTCGTGGAACCCCCGCGGCACACGTTCTTCGCGCTGGTCGGCCCGGTGATGATGCGGGCCATCGCCCGGCGGATCGACCAGCGGGCCACCCAGGCACCCGCCGACCCCGAGACCGTCGTGCGGCGGTTCCTCCAGGGGCACCGGCCGGGGTGAACGAATCCCCCGCACCGTGAACCTCCCCGGCCGCGTCGCCGACTGAACAGGCGAAGGGAGGGCAGATGAGCGATGAACTGCTGATCGTCCGGTGTCAGCTCGGTGAGCGCGACGCCTTCGCCGAACTGGTGCGCGGATGGCACGGAGCCGTCGACCGCTACGTCCGGCGGATGCTCGCGGGCCCGGACGACGACGTCGTGCAGGAAGTGTGGCTGGCGGTGTTCAAGGGGCTGCCGGGGCTGAGGCAGCCCGAGCGGTTCGCCCCGTGGTTGTTCACCATCGCCCGCCGAGCGGTGACGAACCGGTTGCGCGACACCTACGCACGGGCCGGACCCGAACCGGTGGAGGAACCGGCAGGCGCGGACGAGGTCGAGACCGTCGCCGACAGGGAGGTGCTCGGCGAAGCCCTGGGCGCGCTACCGGTCCGGGAACGCGAGGTGCTGTTGCTGTTCTACCTCGAAGACCTCCCGCTGGACGCGTGCGCGCAGATCTGCGGCGTGCCGGTCGGCACCGTGAAGTCACGGCTCAACCGGGCCAGGAGGCTGCTCAGGGACGAGCTGACGCGGAAGGAGTACATCCCATGACCCCCGAGGACGTGATCAAGCGGCTCGACGCGCCGCTGTCGCTGCGGCGACGCGTCGGCTACGTGGCGCTGGGCATGGCCGGCCTGCTCGGGAGCGGGCTGATCGGCCTGCTGTGGGCGACCGAGCCGGGACTCCCACCGCGGACGAGGATCGCGTTCGCCGTCCTGATCGCGATCGGGCTCGCGTGGGGCACGTTCAGCGCCTGGGCGCTGACCCGCCGTGCACCCCTGTTCGCCCGCGACCGCGTGGTCGCCGCGTGGATCGGCCTGGCGGCCTGGTTGCTGTTCACCGTCGGCGCGCTGGTCATCGCGGCGGTGCGCCACCGCCTCGAGCCCGGACTGGTCGTGGCGGTGCTCACGCTCGGCGGCGTGGCCGTCGTCTGGCTGCGGACGGTGCGGCGCAACCGGGCCGCTCTGCTGAGGCGGAAGGAGGAACTGGTGCGGTTCGGCCGTTCGGACGCCTGACCAGGTCGCATGTGAGGTCCCCGGTGGCACGAACCTAAGATCTGCGCGTCTCAACGCGTGTTGAGGCCGGCGCCGAGGCGTCGTGAGCGGGGAGGTGCCGTGCGCGCGCGTCCGGATTCTGGTGCTGTGCCTGCTGGTCCTTCGCTGCGGCAGTGGTCGTTGTGGATCTCGATGGCACTGGTCGCGGTGTTGCTGGGAGCGACGCTGGCGGTGTTGACGGCCATCGGTGACCTCTCGCGGTCGCGGGCGCGGTTGCTGGACGTGGTCGGGCCGGCGGTGGTCAGCGCGCAACAGCTCGGCGCCGACCTGGTCGACCAGGAGAACGGCATCCGCGGCTTCGTGCTCAGCGGGAGCGACGACTTCCTGAAGCCGTACCAGAACGGGCTGGACCGCCAGGCCGCGGCGCGGGCGACGGTCGCGGCCCTGGACACCCCGGAAGTCGTCGGAGGTCTCGCCGCGGTGGACGCGGCGTTGTCCGACTGGCGCAGCCAGTACGCGGACCCGACGATCGCCGCGGTCCGCGCGGGCGTCCAGGTGCCGGACGAGGCGGCGGGCAAGCAGCGGTTCGACGCGGTGCGCACGGCTT
>JASLAV010000643.1 GCA_030146905.1 Lentzea sp.
TGGCGCTGGAGCGAGACCCTGGGCGCGGCGGCGGCGACCGCACGGCACCGGATCGTCGACCACCACCTCGCCAAGTTCGGCGGACTCGACGCCGGGTTGCCGCGGTTGGCCGCCGACCTCGACCTGCTGACAGCGGGGTCAGGGTACGCGGTACGACACCTGGCGGGGCACCTGCTCGACGCCGGGCGGATCGAGGACCTCTGTCGGCTCCTCACCATCGAAAGCCGGACGGGCAACCTGTGGTTCGCCGCCCACGAGCACGCCGACGCCGTCGATGACTACCTCGCCGACATCTCCACCCTGTGGGCGCATGTCGCACGCCGAACCGATGAGGCGCTGGCCGCGGGCAGGCCCGCGCCGACGCTGGTGGACGAGGCGCGGTGCGCGCTCGCGGCCTCCTCGATCACCAGCCTCACTGCGAACATCCCGGCCGACCTGGTGGTCGCCTTGGTGAAGGCCGGGATGTGGACGCCGTCACGGGCGGTCGCGCACGCCCGCAGGCTGCACGCCCCGCCTGCCAGGGCGCTGTTGCTCGCCGCGCTGGTCCCGCTCCTGCCGGATCACCTCCGTCCTCAGGCGGTGGCGTGGGCGCTGGCCGCGGCCCGTGATCCCGTCACCCACATCACCGGCGACGTGCTGACCCGGATCGCGCCGCACCTGACGGACGTGGCCGACGCGGTGTCGATCGCGTCCCGGGTGCGCCACGGCGGGTGGCGTGCCGCGGCGCAGGCGGCGATCGCGCGACGCCTGGACGGGCAGTCCAGGCGGAACCTGCTCCGGGACGCGCTGGACTCGGCGATGTCCGTCGCCGGTGAGCACGATCGCGCGGAGGCCGTCCGGCGGATCCTGCCGGACCTGCCCGATGACCTGGTCGATGACGCGGTGTCCGCCGCAGCCGAAACCGCCCCGCCGCGCGCGGCACCGCGGCCGCAGATCGGTGCGCTGCTGAAGAGCACTACCGCGGACAGCAGCGAACTCGCCCGGGTTGACGAACTCGTCGCCCTCATCCCGACAAGTTCCGAGGACGATCTCGCCGAGGTGCTGGCCACCGCGGAGGGAATCTCCGACCTCGACAGCCGGGCCGTCCTGCTGACGGCGGTCGCGGCCCGGCTGCCCGTCGGCGAACGACCACCGGTGCTCGCCGCCGCGCTGACCGCGGCCCGCACCATCACCACCGCCCCCGCCGACCCCGACGACGCCTTCGCAGCGGCCAACCACCGGACCCGCGCCGGCGTGCTGGCCGGATACGCGGTGCCCGACGAGCGCACCACCGCCGTCGGACACAGGCCTCCCCCGCCGCTCGTCCGCACGCTGCCCGAGATCCTGGCGATGACCGACCCGTTCCGCAGAGCTCGCGCGTTGGCTTCGGCCGCACCGGGCCTGACCGCCGCCGAGGTGGATGTGGCGCTTTCCGCCGCGGAACTCCTCCCCGAGGAAGCCCGGACGCGGGCGCTCACCGGCCTGGTGCCCGTCCTCAGCTCCGCCTCTCAGCTGGCACGGGCCGCGGCGGCGGCACCGAGCCGGGACCGTGGGCTGCTGGTCACGGTGGTGACTCGCGCCGCAGCGGTCCTGCGAGGCCCGGAGCTGGTCGTCCTGCTTCGCCGTACGACGCGGTCGGTCAGTCGGACGACTTGTCTCGCGCTTCTGGACCTGGCCGCCCCGAGACTGGCGGAGCTCGCCGGTCCCGGGTTTCACGACAGCCTGGCCGCGGCGGTCGACGACGCACGGCGCTGGTGGCCGTGAGAGAAGCAGAACTCCTGACTCGACCAGAGGTCACGCGGGCAGCACCAGCAGATGGTGATGCGAGCCGGCCTCGGTAATACCTCGTGGATGTCGTCGCGAATCCCCATCGGATCCGTGGGCGGCGGAATCAGCCTGGAGAGGTCAACACCGCGCGATCAACGACCTTATTCCAAGATCACTTTTCCGGATCCGAATTCCGCAAATTTACGGCAAGGACGGCCTGTTCCCGTTCAGGACACGGGACCGGACACCTGATCATGAAAGTTTCAGGGTCGGGGAACGCAACGAAGCGACTGCCGTAGGGCAAAAGCGTGATAGCCGGACAATTTTGTTGTGAACCGGTCTAGAATCATCTTTGCGACGCACGGCGGGCAAGCGGGGTCCGCGCGTGGCACGCGTCGGGGGACGTTCGTGTGCCGGAAGGTGACGAATGGTCATTGCGCAGGTTGAGGTATTGAGACCCGGTGATCCGAGACGCCTGGGGCCCTACCGGGTTTTGGGCAGACTGGGATCGGGTGGGATGGGAACGGTGTACCTGGCGGAGTCGTCCGGAGAACGGGTGGCCGTGAAGGTGATCCACTCGTCGCACGCGGCGGATCCCGTGTACCGCAAGCGGTTCACCCAGGAGATCGCGGCGGCGCAGGCGGTGCGCTCGGAGTACACCGCCACGGTGGTCGACTCGCAAGCGGTGGGCGATCCGCTCTACGTGGCCACGGAGGTGGTTCAGGGACAGGCGCTGGACCGTTTGGCGGTGCCCGGAAGGGGTTTGCCCGCCGAGCGCGTCGTCTCGCTCGCCCGCGACACCGCGCGGGCGCTGCGCGACATCCACCGGGAAGGGCTGGTCCACCGGGACCTCAAGCCCTCCAACGTAATGGTCGGCCCGACTCGCGCCGTGCTGATCGATTTCGGCATCGCGACCACCGTCGCCGACATCGGTCGCCTGACGAGCACCGGGAAGGTGATGGGAACCCTGCCCTACCAGGCTCCGGAACTCGTCAAGGGAGGCAGCACCGCGTCGGTGAAGTCCGACATCTTCGCGTGGGGCTGCGTGGTCTTCTACGCCGCGACCGGGCGGGGGCCGTTCGGCGACGGCGCGGCGGGTGAGGTCATCCCGGCCATCCTCGGCGCGGATCCGGACCTGCGCGCGGTGCCGGGCGAGGTGCGCGAGATGGTCGGGCTGGCGCTGTCGAAACGGGCACGGGATCGGCCGGACTCCGACGAGGTGGCCGCAGAACTGGAATCGGGGTCCGCGTCCGTGGTGGTCTGCGGCTCACCCCAGGACGCTTACGCGGTCCGGCTTCGGAAAGTCCTGGTGGACAACGGCTTCACCGTGCGGATCTCGACCATTCCGGACACCCTCATCGGTGCGGGCGTGCTGCTGATCCTGGACACCGACCGGAACTCCCCGGAGACCGTCGACATGAGAGAGGCCGCGGAATGGCGCAGCATCCCCGTCCGGCGGATCATCCTGGCCGGTCCGCGGCAACCCGACGCCTTCCTCGACGCGCGTGCCAGCGCATTACCCGGTCCGGCCCATCTCGTGCAGCTACGCGCGCTGGTGCGCACAGAGCCGCGGACGCACGACGCCACCAGTCCGGTGGACCGCACGGCGGCGCTCATCACGACGGTGCGGACCGCGTTGCGAGCGGGTGATCTCGTCACGGCCGACCGGCTGACCACCGACATGCTGCTGGCGGCAGCCGGGCGGTCTGAGGAGGGCTGGATGACCCGATCCCACGTCAACCACGTCGGAACGGCTTTCCTGCGCGACCTCGCCCGGGTGTGGCAGGAGGAAACCGGCGGCAGTCACGGCTTCCACGCCCAGCGAGCGCTGCTGCCGGAGAACTCGCGGAACAGGATGTACACCCTGGCCCACGCCTTCGGGTGGCGCAGTCAGGGCTTCATACCGGACGACTACGAGACGTGGGTCGCCGACGGCGGGGACATCCCTGGGTTCTTCCCAACGCTGCGATCGCCCAAGCGGTCATACGGCTGGTACGACAACTGGAGCATGACGGTCACCGCGGTGCACGACCGGATCAGCGAGGAGCGGCGCAGTGGATGACGTCGTCGGGTTCGTGGTGTCGGGGCTGTTCGTGCTGGCCGGGCTGGGCTTCCTGGTGCTGGTCATACAGCAGGTCAAGCGATCGGTCGTGAACGTTCCGCTGGGTCGGTTCGCCATCGTGACCCGCAGGTACAGCTCGTTCCGGCACGCCGATTCGCTCGCCAGGGCGGTGGACCGGCAGAGCAAGTTGCTGCGCGGCGGTCGCATCTACTTCCGGCCACGCTGGCTCTTCCAGGTGGATGTCCGCGACATGATCAGCATTCCGATGGACTCGATCGGAATCGTGCACGCCAAGATGGGCGGCTCGCTCGATCACGGACAGCCCATCGCACGGCACGTGCCGTGCGACCACTTTCAGGACTTCAAGACCTTCCTCGACAAGGACGGACAGCAGGGACCTCAGATCGAGGTCCTGCACAGCGGCGGCCAGTACGCCATCCACCCGACCGTCTTCGACGTGAAGATCGTCAAACGCACCTACGTCCCGCTGAGGACCATCGGCGTCGTGGTGGCCAAGGTGGGCGAGATCATGCCGTACGGCCACACACTCGCCCGGCACGTGGAGTGCGATTACTTCCAGGACGGGGTGAAGTTCCTCGACGACGGTGGACAGCAGGGACCGCAGCAAGCGCTGCTCCCCGGTGGGAGCTACTACGCCATCAACACCGACATGTTCAACGTGCTCACCGAGAACCACCTGGACCTCGAGATGGTCCCGCTGTCGCACCACTACCTGGAGCCGGAGGACTTGCGGCTGGTGTCGGTGGAGAGCGAGGAGACCGGCGTCGTCATCGTCACCGAAGGGAAACACCCGGTCAACGCCGCCGAACCCGCACCGAAGATCGAAGGCCACGAGAGTTTCCAGTTCCCCTGGATCTTCCTGGACAACGGCGGGCAGTTCGGTCCGCAGTCGGAGGTACTCCCGGGCGGCTCCACCTACGCGATCAACCCGTTCTTCGCCCGCGTGGTGCGGATTCCCTCACGGGAATTGATCCTCTCCTGGGGACGCAAGGACGTCAGCGCCGACCGCTACGACTCCGAGCTGGATCTGATCGAGGTGACCCTGGACGGGTTCCACGTGTCGGTCGAGCTGACCCAGACCTTCGTCATCCCGCCGGAGACCGCGCCGCACCTGGTCAAGCGCTTCGGCGAGGACGACGAGGAGCACGGCACCGCGGGCGTGCGCAAGTCGGCCGCAGTGCAGCGGTTGGTCACCCGCCTGCTCGGTGTGGTGGTCAAGGGCTACTTCAACGAGGTGTCCAACAGCCACCTCATCGAGGAGTTCATCAGCGATCAGAACCAGGTCCGCGCCGAGCTGAAGACCCTGGTCGAACAGGCGCTTCGGGAGCAGAACGTCTCCCCCCGGCTGACCACCATCGGGGCGATCAAGTTCCAGTCCGACGAGATGAACGAGGAGTTCCGGCACATCGCGAAGCTGCGGCAGCAGAGCAGGCAACTCGGCCAGCAGCTGATCAACGCGGCGGTGGAGACGGACCTGAAGAGGGAGAGCATCAAGCAGGAGAAGCTGAAGCGGTCGGCGGAGCTCGAGGAGGACGTCCGCATCCTGGGCCGTGACCAGGTCGCGGCGGAGCGGATGGCCAGGATCGACGCGAGCCGCCAGGTCCCCCAGGTCCTCGTCGCGTCGAACGACCCCGGGGTCCTCGACCTCCCCAGGCGGGTCCGTGGCATTTCGCGGCGCGACGGACAGCTTCCCGTGTGGTTGCTGGACACCGAGGACGTGCGGCCGCAGCCGGCGCAGATCACCGAGGCCTACGACCGGGAAGAGGACGAGCATGACGATCCGCGCTGACCGTCCCCGCCTGGGGATCGACCTCGGCACGACCGCCACGTGCGTCTGCGTGGTGGACAGCACCGGGGAGGCCAGGGTGCTGACCAACCGGGAGGGCCGCGCAACCACCCCGTCGGCGGTCTACCTCGACGCGGACGGCACGGCGGCGGTGGGTGAGCTCGCGCTCGACCAGCGCGCGCACTAGCCGGGGCGGGTGATCACCGAG
>JASLAV010000703.1 GCA_030146905.1 Lentzea sp.
GCCTCTGACCTGGTGTTCAGAGCAGGCTCAGCACCCGTGCGTGCAGGGTGTCCAGGTAGTCCTCCGACTCCGGCTTCATCAGCACGCTGCGCAGCACCCGCGCGCCGTCCGCGTCGGCGGCCACCTCGGGGTGGCGAGCGGCGAACGCGCTCTTCGACGCCCGTGCCACGCTCAGGAAGACCGGGTCGACGGGTGCGTTCATGCCGGTCTCCATCACCCGGTGCGAGGCGGCGTCCACGGCCGACAGGGTCAGCGGGCTCGTCCGCGGGAAGTACGTGACGATGTCCAGCTCGGGCTCCTGGTAGAGCTCCAGCTGCTCCGACTCCCTGATCATCGACGCCCACCGCACGGCCGCACGCCGTCCGGCGGCCAGCACCTCGCCCAGGCCGTCGCGGGTCAGCGGCAGCAGCCGCAGCGTCAGCCAGAGCCCCGCGGCCGCGGCGCCGGCGCGCGAGCACTCCAGGCTGATCTCACCCAGGTGCATCTCGTCGGACGTGAAGTACGTGTACGGCGAGTCGTGCAGGTAGAAGCTGCCCACGGAGGCGTCGCGGAACAGGACCGCGCCGCAGCCGTAGGGCTGCAGGCCGTGCTTGTGCGGATCCACCACCACCGAGTCGCACGACGCGATGGCCTCCCACGGCTCGGCGTCCAGCTCCGTGCCCGCGAGCAAGGTGAAGAAACCGCCGTACGCTCCGTCGACGTGCACCCGTGCGTCATAGCGGCGTGCGACTTCCAGCACGAGATGCACCGGTTCGATGGCACCCAAAGCGGTGGTTCCCGGAGTGACGACGACCGTGCCGACCTTGCCGGTGCGCAAGAGCTCTTCGAGGGCGTCCAGGTCCATGCGTCCAAGGCCGTCCACGGCCACGGGGAAACCCTCGATCCCGAGCACGCCGCACATGCGTGAGTGCGTGTAGTGCGCCTCGGAGGAGTAGGCGACGCCACGGTTCGGGTGCAGCGAACGGGCGACGAAGAGCGCCTCCAGGTTCGCGATCGTGCCACTGGAGGTCAGGTGGCCGAGGTGCCCCTCGCCGTAGCCGAACATCGTCGCCAGCTCCCCGACCACCTCGCGTTCCATGGCGGCGGTGGCGGGGCCGCCGTCCAGCGCGTGGTTGTTCGGGTTGATCAGCATCGCGGACAGGTAGCCCACGACCGCGGCCGGGTGCGGTGGCTTGAGCATCTGGCCGGCGTAGCGGGGGTGGAAGAACGGGTAGTTGTCGCGCAGGCGGTCCTGCAGCTCGGCCAGCGCGGAGCCGAAGGCCGTCGGGTCGACGTGCAGCGAGGAGTGGGGTGTGAAGGCGCCGTACTCGGCGGTCCACTTCTCGTGGTTGGCCAGCGCCTCGTTGAGCCAGTGCTGAAGATCCACCGCACATCCCACCTGTTCTGCACACGTCCGAATGTTCGAATTTGGACGTTACGGCAGTTCCCGGCGCGAGGACGAGGCGTTCGGCGTCACATCGCGTGGCGGAAGCGTCCACAAGCAACACTCGTTGCGCGCGCAACGACAAGATCGAGGAATCGGCCCAAGTGGACCAAATGGACGCGAAGACTCGCACGATCCGGGGACGCGCCTCCTGGTCACCGCCGCGAACGCCGGGGTGTGACGACCGACGCCTTGTTGCCCCCGGATTGTTGTTGCACAAATCTAGTCATAGCCGAGTCCGGGCAATTAGCGTGATCCCACATGTCACCTGTTGCCATGCACATGAGCGACGGTCTGCTGAACGCGCCGGTCTCGGTCGCGTTCCTCGTCATCGCGGCCGCGGGGGTCGGCTTCGCGCTGATCAAGGCCCGCGCCGACCTCGACGACCGCACGGCGCCGATGGCGGGCCTGGTGGCCACGTTCATCTTCGCCGTCCAGATGATCAACTTTCCGATCCTGCCCGGCGCCTCCGGGCACCTCCTCGGCGGTGCGCTCGCGGCGATCCTGGTCGGCCCGTACGTCGGCGCGCTGTGCGTGACGATCGTGCTGGTCGTGCAGGCGCTGCTGTTCGCGGACGGCGGGCTCACCGCGCTCGGCGCCAACGTCACCAACATGGCGCTGATCGGCACCGCGACCGGGTTCGTCGTCGCCGTCGCCCTGCGCAAGCTCGCCGAGCGGGGCAGGGGCGGTCTCGCCGCCGTCGCGTTCGTCTCGGCCTTCGTCAACACCCTGGTCGCCGCGACCGGCTTCGTCGTCGAGTACGCGATCGGCGGTGCCGGTGGCGTGGAGATCGGCAAGGTCGCGCTGCTGATGTGGGGCCTGCACGCGTTGATCGGCATCGGTGAGGGCCTGATCACCGCCGTGACCGTCACGTCGGTCGCGGCGATCCGGCCCGATCTCGTGTACCTGCTCAAGGGCAGTGCCAAGCCGCTGGAGGTGCGGTCGTGAAGAAGTTCTCCATCGGGTTCGCCGTGGTGTCCCTGCTGATCGCGGGCGTGCTGTCCTACTTCGCCTCCGGCGACCCCGACGGCCTCGACAAGACGATCGAGGACACCGGCATCGCCGAGCACGCCCGGGAGCACCCGTTCGCCGGCAGCACGTTCGCCGACTACGCGCTCGGTGGCGACGACAAGTTCACCGGCCTCGCGGGCGTGCTCGGCGTGGTCGTGGTCCTCGCGGTGTCGTTCGGCCTGTTCTGGTTCCTGCGCAAGAAGTCGGACGCCTGATGGCCGGCGGTCACGACGTCCTGCACCACGCCGGCGACTCGCCGGTGCACCGCCTCGCGCCCCACGTGAAGATCCTCGTGGCGTTCGGCGCGGTGCTGGGCGTCGTGGCCACGCCGCGCACGGCCTTCCCGCTCTTCGGCCTCTACCTGCTGCTGGTCGTGGCGGTGTGGGCGGTCGCGCGGGTTCCCGCGCTGTGGTTCGTGAAGCGCGCGGTCATCGAGGTGCCGTTCGTGGTGCTCGCGTTCCTGCTGCCGATCTTCGGCACGGACCCGCGCACGGACTTCCTGGGCTTCTCCGTCTCCGTCGAGGGGTCGCTGGCGGGCTGGAACATCCTCGTCAAGGGCACCCTGGGCGTGCTGATCAGCCTGACGCTGGCCGCCACGACGGCGCCGGGTGACCTGCTCAAGGGCCTGCAGACGCTGAAGGTGCCCGCCCCGATGGTCATGATCGCCACGCTGATGCTCCGCTACGGCGAGGTGGTCGTCGGCGAGGCGAAACGCATGCGCGTCGCCCGCATCTCACGCGGTGACGACCCGCGTTTCCTGTGGCAGGCGGGAGCCACCGCTCGCGCGGTCGGCACGCTGTTCATCCGGTCCTACGAACGCGGAGAGAGGGTGCACCTCGCGATGGTGTCGCGCGGCTGGACGGGCGCGCGGGGAGGCTCGGCGACGATCGTGGCCGAGACCCCGGCCGCGCCCGCGCTGGAGGTCAGGAAGCTCGCCTTCGCCTACCCCGACGGGCACCAGGCGTTGTTCGGCGTCGACCTCCGCGTCGAACGCGGTGAACGGGTCGCGGTGCTCGGCCCGAACGGCGCGGGCAAGACCACGTTCGCCCTGCACCTCAACGGCGTCCACTCCGGCGGGTCCGGCACGGTGTCGATCGCCGGCCTCGAGGTGACGGCGAAGAACCTGCGCGAGATCCGCCGCCGCGTCGGGCTCGTCTTCCAGGACCCCGACGACCAGCTGTTCTGTCCGACGGTCGCCGAGGACGTGGCGTTCGGGCCGCGCAACTTCGGCTTGTCCGACGTGGACGGACGGGTGCTGCGGGCGTTGCGCGCCGTCGGCATGGAGTCCGTCGCCGACCGGTCGCCGCTGCACCTCTCCGGTGGTCAGCGCCGCCGCGTCGCGCTGGCGTCCGTGCTCGCCTGCGACCCCGAGATCCTCGTCCTGGACGAACCGTCCGCGAACCTCGAACCCGTCGCCCGCCGCGAGCTCGCCGAGCTGCTGCTGTCGCTGGACCGCACGATGCTGGTGGTCACGCACGACCTGCCGTTCGCGCTGCAGATCTGCCCCCGCAGCGTGCTGGTCGACGACGGCGTGGTCGTCGCGGACGGTCCCACCCGCGAGATCCTCGCCGACGCCGCCCTGCTCGCGCGCCACCGACTCGAACTGCCCTACGGCTTCCGGCTCGACTGAAGCCCGCTCAGCACGATCTCCAGCAGCACGGCGGGGTTCGCCCCCTCGTGCATGCTCTGCAGCATGCCCTTCATCAACGCCACCAGGTCCTTGGTCGTGATGTCCTTCCGCACGGCCCCCGCCTGCTGAGCGCGTTCCAGCAGCCCGCCGAGCGCGGCGTGCAGGTCGTCGCGCAGGTCTGACGGCACGGCGATCGCGTCGGACATGTCCCGCTTCGCCGTCGCCTCGTCCGCCATCCGCCCGAGGAACGAGAACAGCGCCGCGCCGGGGTCCGCCGCCGGTTCGGCCGCCGAGGCGATCATGGCCGACACCCGCGCCTCCGTGACGGCCTGGAACAGCGCCTGCTTCGTCGGGAAGTGCCGGTAGACGGTGCCAGGCCCCACCCCCGCACGTGCCGCGATCTCGTCCAGCGGCACGTCGAAGCCCTGTTCCGCGAACAGCTCCCGTGCCGCCACCAGCACCTTCTCGCGATTCCGCGCCGCGTCGGCCCTCATCGTTGCCAACCGGGGCGTGCGTTCCGTATGGTCATAACCGGGGTCACCGTTCCGATTCTAGGGAAGAGGCATGACGATGGCGCGCACACCGGCACAGATCGTGGAGCACGTCCGCAGGCAGGTGGCGGGGGAGCAGGGCCACGACTCGTTCGCCGACATGTTCACCGAGGACGGCGTGATGGCCTACCGGTTCCCCGCGCCGTTCCAGCAGCCGGAGATCAGGGGCCGCGACGAGATCCGCGCCTACTTCGACACGATGAGGGGCGCCCGCGTCCGCGACAAGATCGAGGTCCAGCAGGTCGAGGCGATCACCCGGCTCACCGACGACCCCGACGTCGTCGTCGCCGAAATCACCCACCGCGGCTGGTCGAAGGTGAAGCAGGACTACTACACGTTCACCGCCATCGGGATCATCCACTTGCGCGACGGCGAGATCGTCCGCTACGACGACTACATGAACCCGTTGCTGCTGCAGGAACTGCTCGGCGTATGACGTTCGACTTGGCCGTGTGGTGCGCTTCCGAGCTGGGAAGCGCACCGGCCGAGGTGTTCTACGAGCGGGTGTCGACTTCCTCGGTGCACGGCGTGCGACTGGCCGACGGGCGCGAGGTCTACGTGAAGGCCCGCGAGGACGACGGCCGCGCCGAGTCCTGCCTCACCGCACAGGCCGTGCTGGCGGACCGGGGTTTCCCGTGCCCCCGCCCGCTCACGCCGGTGACCCGCGCCGGCGCGCTGGCCGTGCACGCCGAGGAAGCGTTGCCCGGCGGCGAGGTGCTGCCCGGCTCGTCGCCCGAGGTGGCCCGGCGCTACGCGGAGGTGTTCGCCCGGCTGATGGTCCTGCTGGAGGACGTCGACGTCGCGCCGCCGCTGCCGAACCCGCGCTGGTCACGGTGGGACCACACCGATCCCGGGCTGTGGCCGTCGATCGGCTTCCTCGACGAACGGGATCAGAGCGTGGTGCCGGAGTTCGTCGTGGACGCGGCCGAACGGCTCCGCAAGCGGTTGCTGGCCACGCGGTTGCCGTGCGTGCTGGGACACCTGGACTACGAGGCGCAGAACCTGCGCTGGAAGGACGGCGAGGTGTGGGCCGTCCACGACTGGGACAGCCTGGGCTGGCAACCGGAGGCGGCGCTGGCGGGCGCGGCCGCCGGGGCGTTCTCCAACGTCTCGCCGCCGAGCTTGGTGCCGATCGAGAGCACGGCGGCGTTCCTGGAGACCTACCAGGAGTGCCGTCGGCGCCGGTTCAGCGCGGAGGAGCTGGAGATCGCGTGGGCGGGGAGCATGTGGACTCCCGTGCACAACGCGCGGTGGGAGGTCCTGCATGAAGACGCGCCGGTGTCCGTTGAGGCAGTACGCGTGCAGGCGGCTGAACGACTGTGTAGAGCAGGTGCCTAATCGGCTTTCTCTTTCCAATAATTTTGCGCGAGGTGAGCCTGGAGTCGGGCGTGGCGAAATTGGTAAACCGCGCCTACCTGGCGTAGGACTCCCCGTTGGTGTGCTTCGGTCAAGAATTTGGGCAAACGCCAGGGAAGTCGGCCCGTTAGTGGAAGCCAGAACCGGGCCACGATTATCCATCGGCCCCATGCTCTGGCTGCGACGCCGGTCAGTATTCCGACAATGAGAGCGAGTACAGCCGTCGCCGTCAGTCCGGCCGCGACTCCACGAGTGGGAGTGAACAGGATCATGGTCAACGCGCTCAGGGGATGATGTAAACCAAAGCGCTCAACAGCGAGTTTATCCGATCCAGTCGAAGCAGAAAGATCGGGCTGATTGCGGTTTTCAGATCTACGTTCCGCTCGAAATCCGTGATTGATCGCACGCTGCTCACTGCGATTCGGATGATCAGGCCGACAAGAGTCCCGAAGACGAGCCCTGTTGCCAACGTTCCGATCAGATATTGGATTGGATTGTAGCGGTGCACGTCATATGTTCCGTTCAGCATTTCGGTGGCTCCCAACAGTGCTCCGCTGAGGCCTCCAATCAGTCCGGTGATGATGACTAACCCGAGTGCTCGAGCAAGTCTGGTGAAGGAAAATCCTGGTCTCGATTCGCCGGTTCCTGGATTCTCGGTGCTGAGCATTGACAAAATAATACCGATTGCGGCGGCTGCGGGTAAACTCAAGAGAAGCTCGAACCTGTTTTTGGCTGGGTCGAGTAAAGTATGAATTGTCAACCATAGTGCAGTTGATACTATGATCGAGCGGACTGCTCGCCCAGTGTGCCATTGGAACGAAATGCCAGAGAGAGTTGCTGTGTAAAGGCCGACGAAAACGCCCATTGTCACGGGACCTAGAAACTTGTCTAGAAGGTGCCCTTCGTTTAGTCCAGTCACGTGGAAATAGGTCGAACAGGCAAAGGTGACCGCGCCTCCCCAAAAACCGAAACGAATCTTCCGGGTCAATGTCTGTGGCGGCTTCCGCAGACTCAGCACGATGTACGAGGGGACTGGCGTTGAACGCCCTGCCAGCCAGTACAGCGCTGCCGTGATGACACCGCTTGCTGTCGCGCCGATCAGAACGGCATCCGTGTCGAGTCCTTTGCCCAGCCCGATCGATCCGAGGACGGCGGCCGTGGTGAGGGCGAAGACCGCGCTCGTCAGAACCCCGCGTCCGGACCACGTCGCCAGGAGAACGGCGCCACCAACCACGCCGCTGACCATCACCTGCGAATTCCCTGCAATGGAGGCTAGGAAGAACACGAGCGTGATTGGAAGTCCGGAGGCCAGTGCTGCGAACGCACCCATCAGCAGACTGCGTGTCGGTCTGGGGACCGCTTCCGCGAGCTGCCACCATGCCAGATCGAACGTGCCGAGTTCGTCAAGATGCCGGGCAAGGAAACCGAACCACTGCTCGTGGCGTCGGATCTTGACGGGATCCTTTCCTGTGGTCGAGTAGTAGGTAGCGGGCACGAAAGACGCGAGGAGGTGATCTTCGATCGCGCGAGCGGTGAGGAATCGTTCCGTATCCAGCAGTTCGGCGGGGTCGCGCTGCGGGTCATCGCTGTAGACCGTGCGCGCAAGGGCCGCCATCAACGGCGTCGACAACGCTTCCAACAGATTCCTCGAGCCGGAGCTCTCCTGAGTGTGGCCGACTTCGTCCAGTAGTGCGGTCCACATCGGCACCTCGCTTTGACCGACCATCGTCTTCCGGCGTGTGGTCAGAGGCAGGTAGCCAGCCAGGTCCTCGATGCGAATCGGGTCGAGCTGGATTACTGCCGCTCTCGAGAGTCGGCGGCCCGTGACCGAGACTGCGGCGCCGAACTCGTCAACACGGCTGGTCAGTAGAAACGGCATGGTCGTGGAGTTCAGCTCGGTGAGCGCGGCCTGGTGGAAGCCGTTGACGATTTCGTCGAATCCGTCCAGCACTGGCAGGATGCGGTTCCCGTCGAGCAGTTCGGCAGCGAGCTTCCTGCCCATCGGGAAATCGACGGTGAGCTGGTCGGCCAGCCAGTCGCGCAGCATGACTGTAGGGTTCCAACTGCCGAGGTCGAACAGCACCGGGACTCGGTCGGTTACCGATCTGCGGGCCTTGAGAACGGACAGGACAAAGTGAATGGCCAACACCGTCTTGCCTGAACCAGGCCCGCCCAGCACGAGGAGGCGCTCGGACGGGATCATGCGGTAGACGTCTCCCACCGCCGCGAAGGACCCGCTCAAGTCACCGAGTTTGCTCCAGGTGCTGTCGGCGCTTCGCTCGATGTTATCCCGGTGGTCGGCCATGTCCGAATCCACCACGTGCCAATGCACCTGAAGCGGTTGGGGGTCGTAGGCACGGCGTAGTTCGATCTCACGGGTCCATTGAGCTCCGACGGCATGAGCCAGCTGTTCTACGGCGTCGTTCCGTGGACTGGAGGCCGCAGCGGACCGCTCGGGTCCTCGTTCGTGCACGTGAAGCCCGCCATGCACGACGTTCGCCTGCACGAGTTGTTCGATCTTTTGCGCGGAGGCCTCATTCCGCATTGCGTGCTGGTCAGGTTCGTCGGTCAACCGTCACCTGGTCTTTCTCTGCCTGGAGATCGCCAAGAAAAAGGCTTCAGCCCGCGGCGCGCCGCCGCCGTTCCGCCAGCACCGCCGCCAGGTACGGGTGCGGGTGCACCTGCTCGGCGCGCGGTGACCGGACCGCGGCACCCACGTCGTCCGACAGCCGCACACCGAGGTCCCACCTGGCCCGCTCGCTGAGCTCCGGGTACCGGCCGAGGTACTGCCGCACCGCCAGCGCCAGCTCGTCCGGCAGCCGCGACAGGTCCAGCCCCGACGCCCACTCCGCGAACTGCGGCGGCATCTCGGCGAGCTCGACGGTGCTCTTGGGCGCACGCGTGTGGATCACGACCGTGCCCGCCAGGTAGTCGCCGACCCGTTTGCCCCGCGGCGAGAACAGCGACACGAACAACGCGATCGCACCGCCCAGCCCGAGCACCCAGAAGTCCACGACGAACCCGCCGAGCGCCCGCACCAGGGCCTGCCGGAACCGGATCGCGCCGCCGTCGTCGCGCACCACGCGCAGGCCCATCACGAGCTTGCCCAGCGAACGGCCGCGCGTCAGCGTCTCGACGGCGGCCGGGTAGCCGATCATCACGGCCACCGTCAGCGCCAGCGCGAACGCCGACTGCAGGGCGCTGTCGAAGTCGACGGGCGAGATCAGGAACACGAGCAGCAGCAGGACGAACTGCACGGCCACGTCGAACGCGAACGCCACCGCCCTGCTCGCGAGCTGTGCGACGCGCAGGTCCAGAACCACTGCTTCACCGGTAACCAGGTCCCCCACGCGGATAGTGTGACCCATCGTGGATCTGGACGTGTTCATCGAGCGCCACCGCGCGTCGTGGCAGCGCCTCGAGCAGCTCGTGAAGCGGTCGGGGCGGCTGAGCGGTCCCGAGGCGGACGAGCTGGTCGAGCTGTACCAGCGCGTGACGACGCACCTGTCGGTCGTGCGCAGCCAGGCCCCGGACCCCGCCACCGTCGAACGCCTCTCGTCCCTGGTCGCGGGCGCCCGCTCGGCCCTGACCGGCGCCCACACCCCCGCGTGGCGCGTGGTGACCCGCTTCTTCACCCACCGCCTGCCCGCGGCGATCTACCTGGGCTGGCGCTGGTGGGTCCCGGCAGGTCTGGCGTTCTACCTGGTCACCGGGCTGCTGGCGGCCTGGATCGCCACGAACCCCGATGTGCAGGCCACCATCGCGGCCCCGGACGAGATCCGCGAGATGACCAGGGCCGGCGGCGGTTACGAGGCCTACTACTCCAGCGATCCCGCGGGGTCGTTCGCGGCGAAGGTGTGGACGAACAACGCCTGGATCACCGCGGCCTGCCTGCTGCTCGGCGTGCTGTTCGCGGTCCCGCCGATCTACCTGCTCTTCACCAACGCTTTGAACGTCGCCGTCGGCATCGGCCTGATGTTCGGTGCCGGCCGCGGCGGGCTGTTCCTCGGGCTGCTCGCGCCGCACGGGTTGCTGGAGCTGACGGCGGTGTTCGTCGCGGCAGGCATCGGGATGCGGCTGGGGTGGCAGGTGATCGACCCCGGCCGCCGCACCCGTGCCGCCGCGCTGGCCGCGGAGGGGCGTTCGGTGGTCGCCGTCGCGCTCGGCCTGGTGGTGGTGCTGCTGGTCTCCGGTGTGCTGGAGGGGTTCGTGACGCCGTCCGGGCTGCCGACGTGGGCCCGTGTCGGCATCGGGGTGGTGGCCGAGGTGCTGTTCTTGCTGTACGTGTTCGTGGTGGGGCGCCGGGCGGCACGCCAGGGCGAGACCGGCGACGTGGACGCCGGTGAACGCGAGGACGTCGCACCGGTCGCCGTTTAGAGCTTTCGGGCGGCCTTCAGCGACAGGTAGCGGTCCGCGAGCGCACGCGGCAGATCGTCGGGCAGTGCGTCCACGACCTCGACACCGTGCCGTGCGAGCAAAGCGGTGACACGGCGGCGTTCGGCCAGCGTCCGTTCCGCCGCAGCCGCGGCGTACACGGACTCCAGGTCCCCGCGTCCCGCAGCCATCGCGTGCACGGCCGGATCCGACACCGACGCGATCAACAAGCGGTGCCGCGAAGCCAGCGCGGGCAACAGCGGCAGCAGGCCGTGCTCGATCGACGGTTCCAGCGACGTCAGCAGCACGACCAACGACCGGCGCGAAGCCCGGCGCAGCACCTCGGCGACCGCGCCGCGGGCGTCGAACTCCACCAGTTCGGCCTCCAGCGGTGCCATCGCCTGCACCAGGACGGGCAGCGACGCGCGCGCCACCGACGCACGGACCTTGTGGCTGAACGCCAGGAAGTCCACCTGGTCGCGGGCGTGCGATGCCAAGGCGGACAACAACAACGCGGCATCCATCGCCGTGTCCAGCCGTGGCAGTCCTCCGAGAGCACCGGAGACCCTGCCGGCCGACGTGCGGGCGGTGTCGAGCACGATCGTCACCTGGCGATCACGCTCCGGGCGCCACGTGCGCACCACCACGTCGGACGAACGGGCAGAGGCACGCCAGTCGATCGAACGCACGTCGTCGCCGATGACGTAGGTGCGCAACGAGTCGAACTCCGTACCGGCACCGCGGATCATCGAGGCGCGGCGGCCGTCCAGCTCGCGCAGGCGTTCCAGCAGAGGCGGGAGGTGGCGACGGCTGTGGAACGGCGGCAGCGCGCGCACGGTCCACGGGACTTGGTGCGAACCCTGCCGTGCGGCGATGCCCAACGGGCCGAGGGAACGCACGGTCACGCGATCGGCCACGCGGTCGCCTCGGCGCACGGGGCGCAGCTCGAAGGACAAAACGCGGGAGCCGCCGGCGGGCACGTCGACCGCGACGCGGTCGGCGATCACACCGGCGGAAGGTGCCCACGCGTCACGGAGAACGCCGCGCAGCCGACGTCCGGGGTTGTGCACGGTCAGCTGGACGGCGCACACCTCGCCCGTGCGCACGGAGGTCGTCCCGGCGCGCGTGAACGTCAGCCGCCGCACGCCCGCGGCAAGCAGCAGGTCGGCGGCCACGCAGAGGACCAGGACCCCGAGCATCAGGAGGATTCCCCGCCACGAAGGCAGGAGCAGCCCCACGACGAGGACACCGATGAGCGCGAGCAGACCCGCGCGACCCGTGAGCGCCACGTCAGCGCGGCACCTGGACCGCGCCGAGCACGCCGTCCAGCACGCCGTCCGCCGTGACGCCTTCCATCTCGGCCTCCGGGCGCAGTTCCAGGCGATGCCGCAACGCGGGCCGTGCGAGTGCCTTCAC
>JASLAV010000747.1 GCA_030146905.1 Lentzea sp.
GAGCCCAGGCAGAAGTGGATGCCGTGCCCGAACTGCATGTGCTGGCCGACCTCGCGGCCGAGGTCCAGCTCATCGCCGCCCGGGTACACGGCCGCGTCGCGGTTCGCCGACGACACGACCACCAGCACGGCCTCGCCTTCCTTCACCAGCGCGTTGCCGACCCGCACGTCCTCGGTCGCGATGCGGGTGAAGCCGGCGCCGCTGCCCAGCGGGATGTACCGCAGCAGTTCCTCGACGGCGTTCGGCAGCTTCTCCGGGTGTTCGCGCAGAAACTTCATCTCGTCCGGGTGCTCCAGCAGCGTCACGACGCTGTTGGCGATCATGTTCGCCGTCGTCTCGTGACCCGCCACCAGCAACGTGATGCCGAACCGGACGAGTTCGTCCTCGCTCAGCCGGTCGTCGTTGTCCCGCGCGGCGACGAGCGCTCCCATCAGGTCGTCCGTGGGGTTCGCACGGCGTTTGGCGACAAGTTCGCCGAAGTAGCCGTGCAGCTTCATCATGCCGTGCATCGCTTCTTCTGGCGTGAGACCACCGACGGTGGACAGCACCTGGTTCGACCACGTGCGGAAGTCGTCCCGGTCCTCGAACGGCACCCCGAGCAGCTCGCAGATGATCGTGACGGGGAACGGCATGCTGAAGCCCTCGACGAGGTCACCGGGGTTGTCCAGCCGGTCGAGCAGCTCGTCGGTGATCTGCTGCGCACGCGGCCGCAGCTCTTCGACACGGCGCACCGTGAACGCCTTGGACACCAACCGGCGCATGCGCGCGTGGTCCGCGCCGTCGGACGTGAGGATGGAGCCGCCCGGTGCGATGAGCGGCTGCATCCTCGGCACGTCCTGGCCGATGGTCCTCGCACGGCTGAACCAGGGGTCGCCGAGCACCAGCTTCGTCTCTTCGTAGGTCGTGACGAGCCAGCCCTCGCCGCCGTATGGATACGTCACGCGCGAGACGGGCTCGTCGCGCCGTAAGCGTTCATAGGCCGGATCGAGGGTCAGGCCGTCGGTCTCGGAGAACGGGTATGTGGGAGCCATGTCTCCGAACGTAGAGCTACGCCTTCGGGCGTGTGTGCCCTTCGCCCCACACGACCCATTTCGAGGACGTCAGTTCCGACAGGCCCATCGGACCACGCGCGTGCAGCTTCTGCGTGGAGATGCCGATCTCCGCGCCCATGCCGAACTCCGCGCCGTCCGTGAAAGCCGTGGAGGCGTTGACGAACACCGCGGCGGCGTCCACGCGGGCGGTGAACCTGCGTGCCGCCGCGACGTCGTTCGTCACGATGGCCTCGCTGTGGCCGGAGCCGTACGTCGCGATGTGCTGCACGGCCTCGTCCAGCGACCCGACGACCTTCGCGGCGATGTCGAGGCTGAGGTACTCGGTGCCCCAGTCGTCGTCGTTGGCCTGCACGACGTCGGGTTGCCGAGCGAATTGTTCGTCGCCGTGGATGGTCACGTTCTCCTGCTGCAACGCCTTGGTGACGCGCGGGACGAACTCGTCCGCGATGGCCCTGTGCACCAGGAGGGACTCCGCCGCGTTGCACACGCTCGTGCGGCGCGTCTTGGCGTTGAGGACGATGGCCTCGGCCATGTCGAGGTCGGCGTTCGCGTCGACGTAGACGTGGCAGTTGCCGACGCCGGTCTCGATCGTGGGGACCGTGGCTTGCTCGACGACGGCGTTGATCAGGCCCGCGCCACCACGCGGGATCACCAGGTCGACGAGGCCGCGCGCGGTGATGAGGTGCGTGACGGACGCGCGGTCGTGGCACGGCAGCAGCTGCACGCAGTCAGCCGGCAAGTTCACGCTTTCGAGTGCGTCGCGCAGGATGGCGACGAGCGTGGTGTTGGAGTGCTCGGCGGTCGAGGAGCCCCGCAGCAGCGCGGCGTTGCCCGACTTCAGCGCGAGCCCGGCGGCGTCGACCGTGACGTTCGGGCGGGCCTCGTAGACCATGCCGACGACGCCCATCGGGACGCGGACCTGCTTCAGCTCGAGCCCGTTCGGCAGGGTGCTGCCGCGCAGGACCTCACCGACCGGGTCTGCCTGCACCGCAACGGTTTCCAGGGCTTTGGCGATGCCCTCGACCCGGGCTTCGTCGAGCTTGAGGCGGTCGAGGATGCCTGCCGGGAGACCCGCTGCCTCACCGGCGTCGAGGTCCCTGCGGTTGGCCTCGATGATCTCTGGCACACGCCGGCGCAGCGCGGCGGCCATCTCGTGCAGCGCCACGTCCTTGCGCTCACGGGTGGCGAGGACTAGTTCGTCGGCGGCGACGCGGGCGCGGCGGGCTGCCGCGTGCACCTGGTCGCGCAGGTCATCAGTCACCCTTCACACATTACGACCTGTGGACGCCCACCCGAGAACGGGTTTCCGCCCCGCAACTCGCGGGTCAGCGAGTCACGGGTCAGCGAGTTCGCGTCGGTCGTCCGGTCACCTCTTCGGGTCAACCGCCGCAGGCGATTCGGCCCGAAGCGGTGGCCGGACGACCGACTTCCCGGCGAACTCGCCGCCGCCTGCGAAGCAGCGGCCATCCAACACTGTCGGTGCTGCCTGGCAAGCTTGCGCCTCATGGACGACATCGCGCTACGAGAACTGGCGGACGAACGGCTCCGGGCACTGGCGGGTCCGGAGGCGGTGCTGCGCGATGACCAGTGGACGGCGATCCACACCCTCGTGGCCCAGCGCCGCAGGGCTCTCGTCGTCCAGCGCACCGGCTGGGGCAAGTCGGCCGTGTACTTCATCGCCACGGCGTTGCTGCGCCAGCTCGGTGAGGGCCCCACGGTCATCGTGTCGCCGCTGCTCGCGTTGATGCGCAACCAGGTCGACGCCGCGGCGCGTGCGGGTGTGCACGCGGTGACGATCAACTCGGCGAACACCGACGAGTGGGACGCCGTGCAGGAGCAGGTCACGGCCGGTGAGGTCGACGTGCTGCTGGTGAGTCCCGAGCGGCTGAACAACCCCGACTTCCGGGACACCGTGCTGCCCTCGCTGACGGCGTCGGCGGGCATGCTCGTCGTCGACGAGGCGCACTGCATCTCGGACTGGGGTCACGACTTCCGGCCTGACTACCGCAGGCTGCGGACGTTGCTGGCGGAGCTGCCCGCGGGCGTGCCGGTGCTGGCCACGACGGCGACGGCCAACAACAGGGTGGTCCACGACGTCACCGAGCAGCTGGGTCTCGGCGCCGACGAGGGCACGCTGGTGCTGCGCGGGCCGCTCGACCGCGACAGCCTGCGCCTGGCGGTCGCGCTGCTGCCCACCGCGGAGTCGCGTCTCGGGTGGCTGGCGGAGCAGCTCGACCGGCTGCCCGGCTCCGGGATCATCTACACGCTCACGGTCGCGGCGGCGGACGACATCGCGGCGTTCCTGTCCTCTCGTGGCTTCGCGGTGGTCGCGTACTCGGGCAAGACCGAGACCGCCGAGCGCCAGCGCGCCGAGGAGGACCTGCTGAACAACCGCGTCAAGGCGCTCGTCGCCACGTCCGCGCTGGGCATGGGGTTCGACAAGCCGGACCTGGGGTTCGTCGTGCACGTCGGCGCGCCCTCGTCGCCCATCGCGTACTACCAGCAGATCGGCCGCGCGGGCCGCGGTGTCGAGCGCGCCGAGGTCGTCCTGCTGCCCGGCCACGAGGACCGCGACATCTGGGCGTACTTCGCGTCGCTGGCCTTCCCCGCCGAGACCGTCGTGCGCCAGGTGTTGTCGGCGCTCGACGGAGCCGGCCGTCCGCTGTCGACGGCGGCGCTGGAGCCGGTGGTCGAGCTGTCGCGCGGCCGGCTCGAAGTGGTGCTGAAGGTGCTCGACGTCGACGGCGCGGTGCGGCGGGTGCGCGGTGGCTGGGAGTCGACCGGGCAGCCGTGGGAGTACGACGGCGAACGGTACGCGCGCATCGCCGAGGCCAGGAAGGCCGAGCAGCAGGTGATGATCGAGTACCTGAGGACCTCCGAGTGCCGGATGAAGTTCCTGCAGGACCAGCTCGACGACCCGACCGCGCGCGAGTGCGGGCGTTGCGACAACTGCACCGGGGAACGGCTGTCGGTGGAGGTGTCCGAGGTCGCGGCGGAAGCGGCGCGCGAACGGCTGCTGCGTCCCGGTCTCGACGTGGCGCCGCGCAAGATGTGGCCGACGGGCATGGCCGCTATCGGGGTGCCGCTGTCCGGCAAGATCCCGGCGGCCGAGGTGGCGGCCACCGGGCGGGCGCTGGGCAGGCTCACCGACATCGGCTGGGGCAACCGGCTGCGCGACCTGCTCGGGGACTCGCCGGACCGGGAGATCCCGGACGACGTGTTCGCGGCGTGCGTGAAGGTGCTGTCGGCGTGGGGCTGGGACGAACGGCCGGTCGGCGTGGTGACGGTCGGCTCCCGGCGGCGACCGGCACTGGTGGGCAGCTTCGGGCGGAGGATCGCGGAGATCGGGCGGCTGCCGTTGCTGGGCGCGGTGTGGCTCGGCGAGTCGACGCACCGGGCCAACTCCGCTCAGCGGCTGGCCGGGCTCGTGCGGTCGGCCGAGACGCCGGACGTGTCCGGTGTGGACGGTCCTGTGCTGCTGGTGGACGACCACATCGACACCGGGTGGACGATGACGGTGGCGGCTCGGGTGCTCAGGAAGGAGGGGGTGTCCGCGGTGCTGCCATTCGCGTTGGCGGTGACGAACTGAGAGCCGGGACCGGCCGTGGTGTGGCACTGTCCTGGTCATGATTCCGGACGTCGTGCGGTTCCGGCAGGCTGATCTCCTACTCGGGTTGTACCGGCGGTTCGGCCCGGTCGTGCGGATGGGCCCGTACACCTGCCTGCTCGGCCCGGAGGCGAACCGGTTCCTGTTCGCCAACGCCGAGCTGTTCGAGGTCGAACGCGCGTTCCAGTCGCTGGTGCCGGTGGACGGGCCCACGTCGTTGATCGTCAGCGACGGCGAGGACCACAGGCGACGGCGCAGGCTCGTGCAACCGGCGCTGGTGCACCGGCAGATCGCGAACCACGTGCCGGTGATGGAGGCCATCGCGGAGGAGACGCTCGACGCGTGGCGGCCTGGCCAGGAGCTCGACGTCTACCAGGAGTTCCGCAGGGCGATCCGGCGCAGCACGATCCACGCGCTGTTCGGCGAGGACCTCGCGCGGGACTCGGACTTCTTCGGCGCGCACCTGCAGCTGCTGATCAACCTGATCGACCGCAACCCGGCGGTGATCACGTGGTTGCGGCGGACGAAGGCACCGGCCTGGCGCGACGCGATGAGGGCGCGCAGAGCCGTCGACGCGCGGGTCTACCAGGCCATCGCGGAGGCACGCCAGGGCGGGACGACCGGTGACGTGCTCGCCTCCCTCGTACAGGGCGACGAGCTCAGCGACCTGGAGGTGCGCGACCAGATCGTCACGCTGATCGCGGCCGGGTACGAGACGACCAGTGCCGCGATGGCGTGGTCCGTCTTCAACCTGTTGCGGCACAACGGGGTCTGGGAACGCGCGCAGGAGGACGACGACTACCTGGCCGACGTCGTCAACGAGACGCTGAGGCTGTACCCGCCGGCGGTGATCTCGGCACGGGTCGCGGCGCAGCCGTTCGAGCTCGCCGGGAAGAAGATCAAGGAGGGCGCGTTCCTGCTGTACAGCCCGTACGTCACGCACCGGCTGGCCGAGGTGTGGCCGGATCCGCTGCGCTTCGACCCCGGCCGGTGGGAGCGCAAGCCCGCGCCGCACGAGTTCCTGCCGTTCGGCGGCGGTCCGCACCGGTGCGTCGGCGCCGGGCTCGCCACGACGGAACTCACCGTGATGCTGAAGGCGTTGCTGCGACGGCCGAAGCCGGAACTGCTGAACCAGCGCGTCTCCCCGACCGGCGTTGCCGCGATGCGCCCGAAGCACGGGCTCAGAATCCGAGCGGCAGGATGACCGCGGAGGCGAAGCAGGCGGCGGTGCGCACGTGGTTCCAGAACGTCCACCTGCGCAGGTACTCGAGCCAGTAGGCGTCGTCGGTGCGTTCCAGCCGGTTGTTCATCGGCACGTGGACCACCATCGTCAGCAGGAAGCCGCCGAAGACGTACAACAGGCCACCGACGTATCGGCCGTCGAAGGCGACCTCGACGAGGCACAGAAGGGCGTTGCCGATGAACACCGCCAGGAACAACGGGTTCTGGATGCGCACGTTGATGCGGCGCATGGCGGCGCGGGCCCGGTCGGCGGGCAGGTCGGCGAGACCCGGCATGACGGCGGTGGAGAACGAGAAGAACAAGCCGGCCATCAGGCCGGAAGAAGCGGTCGCGATGATCGCGTAGATCCCCATGGCGTTCACTGTGACGACTCGGCCGCGGACTCTCAATGACAGTTCATCGCGCAGGCTTGCCCGTTCGTCCAGAATCACCGTCATGACGGACGCGCTGGGCGAGGCACTGCACCTGTTGAGGATGTCCGGCACCTTCTACTGCCGCAACGAGCTCACCGAGCCGTGGGGTCTGACGATGCCCGACATGGCGGACTGCCTGTGGTTCCACGTCCTCACCAGCGGCCGCTGCGAGGTGGAGGTCGACGGCGGGGTCACCGAGCTCGAACCCGGCGACGTGCTGCTCGTGCCGGGAGGTCAGGGGCACCGGCTCTTCACAGGGGACGCGGAGTCGCCGCAGGTCACGACGTTGCCGCACACGTTCGAGACCGAGAACTACGCGATCCTGCGCCACGGCGGCGGTGGTGCCGTGACACATCTCGTGTGCGGTGCGGTCCGCTTCGACGACCCGGCGGCGAAGCACCTGGTCGCCGTGTTGCCGAACGTGCTGCACGTCCGGCGGGCCGACGACATGCGCGCCACGATCGACCTGATGGCCGTCGAGACCAGGACGCTGCGCCCCGGCGGCGAAGCGGTCGTCACGAGGCTCGCGGACGTGCTGGTGATCCAGACGATCCGCTCGTGGCTCGCCAACGACCCGGCGGCGCGCACCGGCTGGCTCGGTGCGTTGCAGGACCAGCAGATCGGGCAGGCACTGGCGTTGATCCACCGCGACCCCTCGCAGCCGTGGACCGTCGACCGCCTCGCGCAGCAGACCGCGATGTCCCGCTCGGCGTTCGCGGCGCGGTTCACCGAACTCGTCGGCGAACCGGCCATGCGCTACGTGACGCGGTGGCGCATGCACGTGGCGATGAACCGCCTGCGAAACCGTGACAGCACCGTCAGCGAGATCGCGCGCGGCCTCGGTTACGAGTCGGAGGCCGCGTTCAGCCGTGCGTTCAAACGGATCGTCGGGGTCTCCCCCGGTCAGGCCCGCGCGGGCTGAATCAGGTCCCAGCGGTTGCCGTACAGGTCCTCGAAAACGGCCACGCGGCCGTAGACCTCGTCGCGCGGCGTCTCCAGGAACCGCACGCCGAACGCGGTCATGCGGGCGTGGTCGCGGTCGCGGTCGTCGGTGTGGAGGAAGAACCCGACACGTCCACCGGTCTGGTCGCCCGCTCGTGCCTGCTGCGCATCCGTGTCAGCCTGTGCCAGCAGCAGCGACGCACCCCCACCCGCCGACACGACGACCCACCGCTTGTGTCCCTGCGGGATGTCCTCGACCAGCGTGAACCCGAGTCCCTCCACGTAGAACCGAATCGCCTCGTCGTAGTCGCGGACCACCAACGTCACCAAAGCCACAGATCGCACGCCGATGAGTATCACCGACGAGGAAGGTCCTTCCGCACATGGCCGACTCACTTGTCCTCCTGCACCCCGGCGGCGCGGACCCTTCCGCGTTCGGTCCCCAGTTCGACGCGCTCGCAGGCTTCGCCCTGCACGCACCGCACCGCGTCGACCAGGCCACTCAGGACCACACCGAGATGGCACGGGAGACCGTCGAGCTCCTCGACCGCACAGGCCCCGCCCACCTGCTCGGCTGCAGTGACGGCGCCACGGTCGCGCTGCTCACGGCCTTGCTCAGACCGGATCTCGTGCAACGGCTCGTGGTCGTGTGCGGCGTCTTCCACCACGACGGCTGGGACCCGGCGACCGAACTGACGCCGATGCACCGCCGGTCGCCCGCGCTGACCGCGGCGGATCTCGGGAAGCTGCCCAACCGGACGCTGGTCATGATCGGCGACGACGACGAGGTGACGCTGGAGCACGCCGCGGCCATGTACCGGGCGCTGCCGAACGCCGAACTGGCGGTCGTTCCCGGTACTTCGCACGGTCTTCTGCACGAGAAACCCGTGCTGTGCAACACGATGATCGTCGACTTCCTGACCGGCGACCCGGTCGGGACGTACGCCCCGATTCGTCGCCGTGTGTGACAAGGTGACCACATGGCGGTTACTTCAGACACTCATCGGCTGCCCGTCCGCAAGCTGGTCGCCGCGTCGGCCGGCAACGCGGTCGAGTGGTACGACTGGGGTATCTACACGGCGTTCAGCATCTACTTCGCCACCCAGATCTTCCCCAGCGGCAACGAGACCGCGGCGCTGCTGAGCACGTTCGCCACGTTCGCGCTCGCGTTCTTCTTCCGCCCGCTCGGCGGTTACCTGCTCGGACGGTTCGCGGACCTCAGAGGCCGGCGCACGGCGATGCTGCTGACGATCGCGCTGATGTCCGGCGGATCCGTCGTGATCGGACTGCTGCCGACGTTCGACCAGGTCGGCTGGCTGTCCCCGGTGCTGCTGGTGCTCGCCCGCATCGCCCAGGGCATGGCTCTGGGCGGCGAGGTGTCCAACGCCTCCGCGTACCTCGGTGAGATCGCCGAACCGAGTCACCGCGGCCGCTACTCGTCGTTCTTCTACATCTCGACGGGCGCGGCGGTGCTGGTCGCGTCACTGCTCGGCTTCTTCCTGTCCCGCAACCTCGACAAGGCCGCGATGGCCTCCTACGGCTGGCGCGTGCCGTTCCTGATCGGCGGCGTGCTCGGGCTGGTCGGGCTGTGGCTGCGGCGCGAACTGCCGGAGACCGACCAGTTCGAGGAGAACCGCGCCAAGGCCGAGAAGCTGCGCAACCCGTTGCTGCTCACGCTCAAGGAGCACCCGAAGGCCGTCGGCCAGCTCGTCGGCATCACGCTGCTCTCGACGCTGTGCTTCTACACGTTCTTCTCCGCGCTGACACCGTTCGCGGTGAAGTCCAAGGGCGCCAACGACATCGACGTGTTCCTGGCGTTGTCCATCGGCACCGTCGTGTTCATCGCGCTGCAGTACCCGATGGGGTGGATGGCCGACCGCTACGGCCGCAAACCGCAGATGCTGGTGTGGTCGGCGGCGATGGCCCTGCTGGTCGTGCCGCTGTCGACGCTGGTCAGGCCGGGACTGGTGAACCTGGTGGTCGTGTTCGCTGTCGGGCTCGGCCTCTACACCGCGATCACGTCGATCGCGCCCGCGATCATGAGCGAGCTGTTCCCGACCGAGCTGCGCGGACTCGGCATCGGCGCCTGGTACAACCTCACGGTCGCCCTGTTCGGCGGCACCGCACCGCTGGTCATCCAGGCCGTCGGCGGGACCGTGTTCTTCTGGTACGTCGCGGTGGCCGCGGTGATCACGTTCCTGGTGGTGCTCACGCTTCCGGAGACAAGGGGTGTTCGGTTGAGCTGAGGCAGAACTCGTTGCCCTCGGGATCGGCCAGCACGAACCAGATGCCGTCGCGGCTGACCACGGAGGCGCCCAGGCCGACGAGCCGTGCCACCTCGGCCTCGACGTCGTCGCACCACAGGTCGACGTGCACGCGGTTCTTCACCGTCTTCGGCTCGGGAACGCGGTTGAAGAAGAACCGCGGCGACCCGTCGAGCAGCACCGACGGGTCGTCCTCCGGGTCGTCGATCCCCTTGTCGCGCAGCCGGGCGAGTTCCACCTCGTCGTACGGCGCGATCTCGTGGTCGTCCAGCGCCTGCGCCCAGAACCGGGCGAGCGATGCGGGATGAGCGCAGTCGATCACGACGTCGTGCATCCTGGCCATGCCACGACCCTAGCGATGCAACGGCACCAGGTCATCCGCGTGCACGACCTCGCGACGCTGCTCCGCCGGCAGGTCGTGGGTCTTGCGGCCGATCAACGACGGCAGCTCCGCCGAGTCGTAGCCGGTCACGCCGCGGGCCACGACCTCGCCCGCGAGGCTGACCAGCTCCACGACGTCGCCCGCCTCGAAGTCGCCGTCCACACCGGTGATCCCCGCCGCCAGCAACGAACGGCGCCTGCCGACGACCGCGGCGACCGCGCCGTCGTCGAGGTGCAGACGGCCGTTCGCGTCCGTCGCGTAGCCGAGCCAGAAACGACGCGCGGTGAGACGGGAACCCGTCGCGGCGAAGGCGGTGCCGACGTCGGCGGAGGTCAGGGCGCGACCCGCTTCGGTGGCGCCGGTGAGCAGCACCGGGATGCCGGCCGACGAGGCCAGGCGGGCGGCGGCGAGCTTGGAGACCATGCCGCCGGTGCCGAGCCCCGACGCGCCGGAGGTCCCCGCCTGCACACCGTCCACATCGGACGCCGACGCCACCTCGGAGATGCGGACGGCGCCGGGTTTGCGCGGGTCACCCGAGTAGAGGGCGTCCACGTCGGACAGCAGGAACAGCGCGTCGGCGCCGACCAGGTGCGCGACCAGCGCGGCGAGGCGGTCGTTGTCGCCGAAGCGGATCTCCTCGGTGGCGACGGTGTCGTTCTCGTTCACGACGGGAACCGCGCCCAACGCCAGCAGGCGGTCGAACGTGCGCTGGGCGTTGCGGTAGTGCGAGCGGCGCACCACGTCGTCGGCGGTCAGCAGGACCTGGCCGACGGTCAGCGAGTAGCGGCCGAACGAGTTCGCGTAGGCGTGCGCCAGCGTCAGCTGCCCGACGCTCGCCGCGGCCTGCTGGGTGGCGAGGTCACGCGGACGCCGGGAGAGCCTCAACGGGGCGAGACCGGCGGCGATCGCACCGGACGAGACGAGCACGACCTGGCAGCCGGCGGCGCACCGGGCGGCGAGGGCGTCGACCAGCGCGTCGAGACGCGCCGGGTCGAGGCCACCTTCCGCCGTGGTCAGTGACGAAGAACCGACCTTCACCACGATGCGGTTCGCCGAGGCGATCGCGGTTCGAGCTGGTGAGACCACGGGGGCCGTCACGGGTTACTCCTCGGAGAAGTCGCCGTCGTCACCGGGCGCGCGGCGGGCCTTCTTCAGGGCCTTGCGCTCGTGGGCTCCGATGCGGTCGTTGCGCTCGAGACGGGCGTCCGTGCCACGTCCGGTCATCGTCATCGCGATGCCGGCCGGGGTCGTCGGCTCCCAGTCGAAGACCAGGTCGCCGATGGTGACCTGGCAGCCGGGGATGGCGCCCATCTTCACGAGCTTGTCCTCGACGCCCAGCCTGTTCAGGCGGTCCGCGAGGTAACCGACGGCTTCGTCGTTGGAGAAGTCGGTCTGGCGGATCCAGCGCTCGGGGCGGTCGCCCCGCACGATGAAGCCACCCTCGACCGAGGGGTCCTCGGTCACGGTGAAGCCCTCGTCGTCCACGGCGGTCGGCCGCAGCACGATTCGGGTCGATTCCTTCTTCGGCTGGGCCTCGCGGTACTCGCGCACGACCTCGGCCAGCTTGAACGTCAGCTCGCGCAGACCCTTGCGGGAGATGGTCGACACCTCGAAGACCGGCAGGCCGCGGGCCTCGATCTCCGGGCGGACGATGTCGGCGATGTCCTGGGCGTCGGGGATGTCGACCTTGTTGAGGATCACCACGCGCGGGCGGTCCTCGAAGTTGCCGCCGAGAGCCGGGGTGTACTCCGAGAGCTCCTTCTCCAGCGCGTCGATGTCCGCGATCGGGTCGCGACCGGGCTCGTACGTCGCGCAGTCGACGACGTGTGCGAGCACGGCGGTGCGTTCGATGTGGCGCAGGAAGTCAAGGCCGAGGCCCTTGCCCTGCGACGCGCCGGGGATCAGGCCGGGGACGTCCGCCATCGTGAAGATGGTGTCGCCCGCGGTGATCACGCCCAGGTTCGGGACCAGCGTGGTGAACGGGTAGTCGGCGATCTTCGGCTTGGCCGCGGACAGCACCGAGATCAGCGACGACTTGCCGGCCGACGGGAACCCGAGCAGGCCGACGTCGGCGACGGACTTGAGCTCCAGCACCAGGTCGCGCGTCTCGCCCGGCTCACCGAGCAGCGCGAAACCGGGCGCCTTGCGCGCCTTGGACGCCAG
>JASLAV010000766.1 GCA_030146905.1 Lentzea sp.
TCCTCTCGCCCGCAACAACCCCGCCCCACCCCGCTACCCCCCCCTACACCCCAATTTGCACCAGCCCCGCCCGCCCCTTTCCACCACCCTTCCCCGGCCCCCCCCAACCCGGGCCCGCGGGACTACGCCACACCACCGCACCCGATACCGGGACAAGACCCACACCGACAGGCAACGGTCCACGGGGACAACCGGTCACACGGGAGCCGCCCTGCGCAACTGCCCCGCTGTTTCCTAATCGTCACGCCCGCACCGGTCACCGACGAGTACGACAACCCCACCCCCGTCCGGGACCACGGCCCGGCCGCCGCGCGCCGCGTCGCATGGGGACACCGGCAACCGCTCGGGTCGACCGAACCCCATGCCTGCCGACACCATCCATGCAGGTTGACGCCACGTTAGACCTTCGGGCTTGCAGTGCGTGTGGTGCGGCCGGAGGGCCCGCGGTGACGTCGGTCGGCACGGCATGATGACCGGCTGTGCAGCTCCGACCGGCCTACCTGAGCATGACCAACGCTTTCACGTTGACGCGCCTGCTGCCCATGAGCGACCGGGACAAGGACGTGGAGATCCTGGCGCTACGGCATCAGATCACCGTCCTGGAGCGCCAACTGGGCAACGCCCCTCGGCGGTTCTCCTCCGGAGACCGGGCGTTCCTCGCGGCACTGCTGCGCCGACTCCCGATTGACGTGCTTCGTCGGATCCGGCTGCCGGTGCGCCCGGAGACAGTTCTGCGCCGGCACAGGAACCTCCTTGCACGCCGCCACGCCGCAAGATCCCGCCCCAAGCGACCCGGCCGCCCAAGAACCATCCGATCGATCCGACTCCTGGTACTACGCCTGGCCCAGGAGAACCCCGCCTGGGGTCATCGCCGCATCCACGGAGAGCTCCTCGTTCTCGACATCAAGGTCGCCGCCTCCACCGTGCGGCAGATCCTCAAGGACGCAGGGATCGATCCGGCACCCCAGCGCACCTCCACCACCTGGCCGGCCTTCCTCAGCTCCCAGGCCGAGGCGCTACTGGCCTGCGACTTCTTCGAAACCTCGACCTTGACCGGTGCCCGCCTCCACGTCCTTGTGGTCATCGAACACGCCAGCCGCCGGATCAAGGTCCTGGGCGCCACAGCGCACCCGACCGCCTCCTGGGTCACCCAGGCCGCCAGGAACCTCGTCATGGACCTCGAGGACGCGGGCAGCTCCGCGCGGTTCCTGATCCGCGACCGGGACGGAAAGGTTCCCGGCCCTGTTCGACACTGATCGGGAACCAGCAGCACCTGCTCCTCGCTCTGCGCGAGTACGAGCACTTCTACAACAACCACCGCCCCCACCAAGGCATCGCCAACGCCCGACCACTGCAACCGCTACCACAAGCGACCACCGACCAAGCAGCCGTCACCCGACTCGACATCCGCCGACGACAGCGACTGGGCGGCATCCTCGACGAACACCACCACGCCGCCTGACCTCCATGGACAACATTTTCGGCAGGCACAAGGGCGCGGGCGTTCCTCAGGGCATGGGGAGGCGGCCCCAGACGACTTTCCGGTCCTCCTCGTGGCGCACGCCCCAGTCGTTGCAGATCGTCTCGACCATCTTCATGCCGTTGCCCCGGTTGGGACCGATGCTGGAGGCACCGACGACCGGGATGCGGTCCGGGGTCGCGTCACAGACCTCGATGACGAGCTCGGGTCCGCGGTCCGGGTGGACTTCGTGGCGCAGCACCAGGTGCCGGGGATCGTCGGCGTGGTCGCAGGCGTTGGAGGCCAGCTCCGTCGCCACCAGCCGCGCGTCGTGGACGAAGTCCTCGTCGTGCCTGTGCAGCGCCTCGTCGACGCGCTCGCGCACGGCGGCAAGGTTGTCGCAGTGCAACGAGGTGTCGATCTCCACCTGGCCGGCTGTCCGACCCTCGTCGGCGTGACCGTCCGCACCGCGCTCGTCCTGCGGGATCGTCGTCGCCCCGTGCGCCCCGGTCACGGTCTCCGCGTCCCGGAGGTCCGCGGTCGAGGGGTGATCAGAGGCGGAACTGGCATCGGTCACCGGACCGGGTTGCCCAAAACCCGTCCACCCCATACCCGGTTAAGCCATTCGGCCCAACTTCGCAACGCGCCGTAGTCCTCGTCCTGCTGCGAGGACCTGCTCGAGGCACGTCTCCCCGACCAGCCATCAACCGCGGACAACGCCGTACCTGCCGAGAACTCCATCCACGCAGGTAGAGGGTGTGCAAGGCTGAAGACATCGAAGCGCTCACAGCACGGCTGTCATCCGCCGTGGCATCGACCAGCACGACATGATGACCGGCTGTGCTGCTCCGACTGTCCTACCTAGGTGTGACCAACGCGTTCGCGCTGCTGCGCCTGCTGCCCATGAGCGATTGGGACAAAGACGTGGAGAACCTGGCGCTGCGGCACCAGATCACCGTTCTGGAACGGCGACTCGGATACGCCGTCCGCGGTTCTCCCCCCGCAACCGGGCATTCCTCGCGGCACTGCCGCACCGACTCCCGGCCGCCACGCTTCGTCGACTCCGACTACCGGGGCACCCGGAAACGGTCCTGCGGTGGCACAGGGACCTCCTCTCCCGCCGCCACGCAGCCAGATCCCGACCCGAGCGTCCCGGCCGACCACGGATCATCCGCTCCATCCGACTCCGGGTGCTGCGCCTGGCGCGCGAGAATCCCACCTGGGGCTACCGCCGCATCCACGGAGAACTCCTCGTACTCGGCACCGCAGTCGCAGCCTCCACCGTCTGGCAGATCCTCAAAACGCCGGGGTCGACCCGGCTCCCGAGCGCACCTCGACGACCTGGTCTGCCTTTCTCCACTCGCAGGCCGAGGCGCTACTGGCCTGCGACTTCTTCGAGACACGCACGTTGAGTGGAGCCCGCCTGTACGTGCTCGAGGTCATCGAACACGCCAGCCGCCGGATCCGCGCCCTCGGCGCCACCGCACACCCGACCGCATCCTGGGTCACCCAAGCCGCCAGGAACCTCGCCATGGACCTCGAAGACGAAGGCCGCACATGCGCTTCCTGATCCGCGACCGCGACCGAAAGTACCCGCACTGTTCGACGACATCCTCGCCGACGCGGA
>JASLAV010000797.1 GCA_030146905.1 Lentzea sp.
CGACGGGGGGCACGGGGCAGGTCGTGTTCCAACTCGGAGGCAACGACGAGGCCTACACGATCTACTTCGACGACGTGGTCCTGGTGGAGCAAGTGGGCTGATGCGTTCGGCCCTTCGATCCCGCCCGCACCATCAACATCAGCAGGCCGTCCTGGGCCATGCCTGTGGGGTGCCAAAAGTCGGCCATATGTGTTCGTACTCGTTGATTAGGCCGCCGAGGACTGGCCGGCGGTGTGTCGAGGTGCAACCCGGCTCTGCGATGGGCCGGCAGGTCGTGGTGGCGCGAGTTGCAGTGCTCGGTGGGGCGGTGGTTGTAGTGGGCCGCGTAACGGTCCAGAACGGCCCGTAGGTGGCGTTCATTGATGATGATCAGTCGGTCAGTGACTTCGTGTCTGACGGTGCCGACGAACCGTTCGGCGTGGCAGTTGGCGCGCGGACTCTGCGGTGGGATCTTCACAACATCGATGCCGACGTCGGCGATGACGGCGTCGAACGAGGTGGTGAACTGGCCGGCTCGGTCTCGGATGAAGAATTTGAAGTTGTCGGTCCCGGTCGTCGAGGGTCATGAGCAGATTCCGGGCTTGTTGGGTGGTCCATGCCCCGTCGGGTCTGGTTGTGGTGCCGAGGATGTGCACGTAGCGGGTGGCCACTTCCATCACGAAGAACACTTACACGCGCTTGAGCGTGAGCGCGCAGTCGACGTGGAAGAAGTCGCACGCCAGCAGGCCGGTGCTCGCGCAGTGGCCGGGGCAGTCGGCGCACCTGTGCGGCGAGCACAGCGCGATCGGCCCACCCCAGCCGCGGGCGGGGGCTGGTCGGGCGCAGTACGGCGACCTCGTGTCGTAACACCAGCAGTTCGACATCCTTGGCTGCGGACGATCGGCCGAGAAGCACCAGCCAACCACCGAGCCGGACGGCGATCAGGCAGAGAGTCGTAACGCCACAACTCACGATCATGCTGGGGCCCAAGGCGCAGAATCGCCGCAGCTCAGCGTCCCAGGGCAGAGTTCTGGCACCCCCACAGGGGCAGCGGCGACATGGTCATGATCGGATGACTCATACGCGTGAGCGTCGTGGGCGACGTGCGTCAGGGCTTGTGAGCCCGCTCGGTGGTCTCGTCGCTTTCGCAGCAGATCAGCGCGTACACCGCCTTGCCGCTATCCGGTAGGGAACGCGTGCCCACGCTAGGGAAAGGTTGTCGACGATGACGATGCCCGGTTTCGGGTGTCGTTGGGCCGGGAACGGCCGTGTGTCGGCTGACCCGGCGAGGTGTCATCGACTTCGATCCAGGTCTCACAGGGCGCCCAGCTGCGTCGCAGCCGAAGCTGACCTGAGCCGCCGACGTGATCCAGGACGTTGTTCACCAGCTCGGTGACCACAGGCAAGACGTCATACCGGTGGTCCTCGTCCAGGTCGCTCGTGGCTGAGATGATCTGCTGGCGCTGGGCTGCCTGAGCTCTCAGCGTTCGGGCTCGCGTTGACTGGTGGTCGACCCTGCTCGCCAGGTCGCGTCGGGACTGCCGGCAGTTCGAGCCGGGCGAACAGGTCGCGGCCGGGCAGGCGTTGCGGAGGGTCGGTGCCGGTCTCCGACCGCGAGGGTCACCGGGTGCTCGCTGCGGGCCTCCAGTGCTGCGGCCATGGCCGGAACCTGATCAGGTGATCAACGCTTACCGGAAAACCTTTGTGGACGAAGGTCGTCGACGCGATCGCGATCACGTGATCGGTCGCATGTCGTGGAGTGCGCGGAAAATGGCCGGCTTGAGCGTCCACGCCGGAGGCGACGTCTTCGGTGCTATGTCCGGTTCGTGGGGAAAATTCACCGTTCCGGCGGCATATCGGTTACCCATGTCATTTGTCCTCCATCGGTTCGGGGAACCCGCCGACGGCGGTGGAAACCAGTTGCGGATCTTGGTCGTGGCCCGGACGCCCCGGGCGTCGCCGGGGCGGGGTCCGGCGTGCGGCACTTCGGTGTCCCGCACCCGCCGCGGAGGCGTGGCTACGGTTGCGACACGGATCCGATCAACGCGATGATTCCCCGCCTGGGCTGTGCTATGGAACGTTCCGGCATTGCGCGCCCGAGGTTCGGCTGTCCGCGATTCGGCCGTACCGGTTGGCCCGTTCGCCGCCCGTTGAGGCGCGGTCGGTCAAATTCGGATTCGTGATTCCTATGGTTCCGAGGTGCGCCGGGAAGTCGTTTGGCCGCTGTTCTCGGGAGGTGGTGTCAAAGGCGCTGGACAAGTCGGGAAGCCGTGCTATAAAGCGTCCACGTGGGGTGCGTTGTAGCGGAAAGACCATCGGTGGCTGCGCTGGAGGGAACTGGACGGTTGGTGCCGACGGACCATGGTGATGCGCTCGCCGAACTGGTCGGCCTGCTCGCCGAGTGCTCGGCGGGGACAGGCAGACTCGCGCTGGTCAGTGGCGGTTTGGCCAGCGGAAAGACCGAATTGCTCCAGCGGTTCCAGCGGCACGCCGCCGCCTCCGGGGCGTTGTTGCTGACCGCGACCGGCGCGCCGGCCGAGCGTCCCCTGCAGGCGGGCGTCATCGACCAGTTGTTCCACGGCGCCGGACTGCCGCCGGAAATAGCGGACCGCGTTTCCCACCTCATCACGCCGATCGCCGCGACCGTGAACGATTCCGGGGCGGACGTGCGGAGCATCCATCATTCTTATGTGCGGCCCGTGCATGAATTGTGTCAAATTCTTCTCGAATTGTCGCGGGAACGCCCGGTCGTGCTGTGCGTGGACGACGTGCAATTCGCCGACAGCTCCTCGCTGCAATTCATCCTCTACCTGCGGCGGCGGATGAGAGCCGGGCGGGTGGTCGTCGTGCTCGCCGAGTGGCAGCAGCCGCAGCCGACG
>JASLAV010000801.1 GCA_030146905.1 Lentzea sp.
ATCGCGGCGTTGCTGCTGGCCGTGGTGGTCAGGCCGAAGTTCCGCCAGGAGACGCTCGTGCTCGGCATGACCATGGCCGGCATGAACGGCACGTTCTACCTCGCGCTCGACCGGATCCCGCTCGGCGTGGCGGTGACGATCGAGTTCCTGGGGCCGCTGGGGCTCGCGGCGGTGCTGAGCCGCCGGGGCAGGGACTTCGTGTGGGTAGGGCTGGCGCTGGTCGGAGTGGTGGTCCTGGGTGTGCGCGAGTACACGGGCGCGCAGCTCGACCTGATCGGCGTGGCGCTCGCGTTGGTCGCGGCGGTGTTCTGGGCCTGCTACGTCCTCGCGGGACGCAAGGTCGCGACGGCGGGACTCGGCACCGGCGGTCTCGCGGGAGCCAGCCTGATCGCGGCCGCGCTGACGTTGCCGTACGGGCTGTCGACGGCGGGCGCCACGTTGTTCGAGCCGAGGATCCTGCTGCTCGGCGCGCTCGTGGCGCTGCTGGCGTCCGCGATCCCGTACACGCTGGAGATCAGGGCGCTCAAGTCGTTGCGGCCCAGCACGTTCGGCGTCGTGCTCGCGCTCGAACCCGCCGCGGCCGCCCTGGCGGGCGCGTTGCTGCTGGGCCAGCACCCTGGCGTGGTCTCGCTGTGCGGCATGGCGCTCGTGATCATCGCCGGGGCCGGAGCGGCGCTACGGACAGCGCCAGCGCCTCGCGAAACGCCCGCACGGCCGGATGCCGACCTCGTCCTGCCCGTGCCGCGGTGAACAGCAGCCGCGACTGGGGGACCGGTAGCAGCTCGTGCAGGTCAACCGTGATCTCCCGGTCGTACCACACCAGGTCGGGCAGCAGCGCGACAGCGAGGTCTCGTTCCACGAACCGCAGCTTCACCAGCACGTCGGTCGAGGAGAAGCGCACGTCCGGCTCGAAACCGCTGTGCCGGCACCAGTTCACGTTGAAGGTCCGCTGCGGGAAACCGGCGGGCTCCATGATCCACGGGTAGGAGCCGATCTCGGCGACCGGCAGTCCGCGCGGGACGGCCAGCCGGATCGGGTCCCTGCACAGCTCCCGGTAGTCGAGCCCGGTGAAGCGCGCCTCCGGCTGGTCGGGCCACTCCTCGGCGAAGACGAGGTCGAAGTCCCTGGCGTTCAACGCCGAGAGCGCTTCCGCGGGGTCGAGGACCTGGAACTCGATCCGCAACGCCGGGTGCTCGTCCCTCATCCGCGCCAGCGTCGCCGGGATCAGGGCCAGCGCCGCGGTCTGGAACGTCGCGACCCGCAGCGTGCCGGTGACCTCGTGCAGCGACGCGGCGACCTCCGACTCGGCCTGTTCCAGCCGGGTGAGGACCTCTTCGGTGTGCCGCACCAGGATCTCGGCCTGAGGCGTGAGCCTGACCCGCCTCCCGACCGGTTCCAGCAGCGGCACGCCGACCTCGTTCTCCAGCAACGACAGCTGCTGCGACACCGAGGACGGGCTGTAGTTCAGCGCCTGCGCGACGGCCGCGAGCGTTCCCCTTCTGGAGAGCTCGCGCAGCAGCCGCAGGCGGTGGAGGTCGAACATCCGATCATTATCGGATACAGTGCCGCTACCGCCCCCTGAGAAAACGTGCTGTCCTCAGCACGTCTTGAGGAGGTATCGGTATGTCCGAACGACTCCGCGTCGTCGCGGGGATCGCACTGGCAACCGGTCTGCTCGTGTCGGGCTCGCCCGCACAGGCCCAGGTCGAAACCGGTCCGTGGACCGGTTACTCGCCGTCGTTCACCGTGCAGGAACGCGGCTGCGGCACCGTCGACAACCTCACGTTCCAGCTCACCTGTTCCACCGCGGACGGTGATCAGCGCGCCGAACGCCGGTACGCCACCTACTCGGGCGGCACGCGACAGTTCGAGGGGAGCTTCCGGATCACGAGTCTCGGAGGCACCCGCGTCAGTCTCAAGCAGACGTTCCGGGAGTCGCCCAGCGCGGGCCCGTTCTTCATGCTCGCCGTGGAACGCGGCGGCCGTCTGTACGCGGTCCACGGTGGGGCGACCGTCGCCACCGGGGCCACCGTAGGCACGACCGTGCGCGTCAACACCGTGCACAACACGGCCACGGAGCACCGCACCTACATCAACGGCTCGCAGAAGCACAAGTACGCGAGCGACGGGTCGAGCTTCTACGACAAGTTCGGCGCGTACCGGACGTCCAGCGGCCAGGGACCTGCCACGGTCGTCTGGAGCAACGTCAAGTTCTGGCGCAAGTGAGCTGCTCTCCTTGAGCAGGAGCCGCTTGCTCTTGGTGGGACTGCTGCTCCTGGCTGCCTGCGGCCAGGAACAGCAGGACCCCGTGCTGACGTCCGAGCTGTCCTCGCCGATCGACGTGACGTTGCACTGGCGTCCGGAGGCGGGGGTGGCCGGGCAGGTCGTCGAGTACGCGAACGCCGCCGACGGCGACTACGTGGTCCTGGAGTTCGCCCCGCCGGGCAGGAACTCCTACCGGCATCCCGACCTGATCCCGGAAACCGGGTTCTACTACCGGGTCCGGCCGTTCGACGGGCCGGCGTCGGCCACGGCGGACATCACGCTGCCACCCGGTGACGAGGTGCCGGAGACCGACGGGCACGCGTGGGCGGAACCGCGCAAAGGTGGTGGGGGAACACATCCGGTGTCATCGCCTGAGGCGGCACCGGGACAGTTCCGGCAGGAGGTGAAGCACGCCAACGGGATCCTCTTCACCTGGGAGGACCGCGCGTCGGACGAGGAGGGTTACCTGGTCGAGGTCAGGCCGGCGAGCGAGAGCGACTGGCGGGTCGCCGCACAGCTCGACCCGGACGTCACCTCGTTCGGGCTGATCACACTCCCAGACGAGAAAGCCGCGACCTATCGGGTGCGGCCGTTCCGGTTCGGATCACCGTCGAACGTGACGCACCAGAGGACGGGGAAGGTCTGAGCGCGTGTCTGGCGCACCACGCGCTCGCGGCGAGCAGCAACGCCGCGAGCGCGTAGGGCCAGATCGTGTCTTCCGTGATCGCCAGACCGGCGTTCGTCGCGGACAGCAGTCCGAAAGTGCTGCTGAGCAGCCACCAGGTGAGTCGGTCTTCGCGCGCACAGGCCGTCATGACGGCCGGGTTACCCGTTTTCGGCGGGGTTCACACCTTCTTCTTCCTCTTTTTCTTCTTTCTTCTCGCCGCGGCGGCGCATGAAGCCGAAACCGGGGATGCCGAGGATGGCCTGGCGCATGTCGCTCGTGACCTCGAGCAACTGGTGCACCTCGGGCCCGACCTTGTCGAGCGTGGCGAGGATCGGCAGGATGTCGCTGATCAGGTGCTCCGTCAGCACCGGCAGCTCGTCCACGAGCCTGATCGCGGCCTCGACCTCCTGCGGCGAGAGCTCCTCCACGAACCGCTGCGCGAGCGGCTGGGCCTGCTTGGCGAGCGGCCCGTAGATCCCCATCAGCTCGTCGGCCGACTGCGCCGTGTGGCTCGCCGTCGCGACGACGTGCGCCGCCCGTTCGGTGATGTCGCCGGCGCTCGCCGTGATCGCGCGGACCTCGTCGACGGCCTTCTCCGCGTCCGCCACGACGTTGGCCGTGCGGTCGACCAGCGCCTCGGCCTTCACCACGATGCCGTCGACGGCGTCGATCGTGCCGTTGACCTTGCGGACGAGCTGCTCGACCTCGCCGATCAGGCTCAGCACGCGCGCCGGGACCGCCGCGGCGGCGGCCGTCGTGTCGATGGCGGCGCCGAGCGCCTGCCTGGCCAGTCCCATTCCGGGGATCTCCATGCGTCCACTCTGCCCTATGCGTTGATCGGTTCGGCGTAGCGCCATTCGGTTTTCGAAACTGTCGGACCGCGTCATCACCGTCGTTGATGTCTGCCACTCGGCAGACCGGCGATCCGGGAACCGTGCGCCGTCCGAAGGTGTCATAGCCGGGGGTTAGCATCCCCGGCGGGCGAGGGAGGCGCGGATGGCTTGGTGGCACCGGATCACACGCATTATCTCCGGTGGAGGGCGGGAATCGGCGAGTTTCGTCGCGGCACTGCTGGGTGTCCTGGTGCTCGCGGGCGCCGCGCTCGGGCAGGGCATCTCCCGCACCTCCGTGGAGGTGTCGGACGGGCTCACCTGGCTGGGTGACGACCAGCGCGGTGAGGTCGTGCAGGTCAACCCCGTCTCCGGCAAACCGCAGACCCGTCTGCAGATCAGCGGTCCCGACTCCCGGCTGGAGATCGCGCAGGAGGACGGCAGGCTCATCGTCCTGGACCGGCGCACCGGCGAGATCACCGTCATCGACCTGGCCACGCTGCTCGCGTCCGGCCGCAGGCAGGCGCCGCCCGGTGCGACGAGCAAGGTGCTGGTGTCGAACGGGATGGTGTTCGTCGTCGACCGCGCGGCCGGCACCGTGCACACCGCCGACCCGCTGACGCTGGCCGACATCGGGCAGACGTGGCAGGCGGGTCAGCCGCTCGCCGACGCCGTCGTGGACGAGCGCGGAGTGCTGTGGCTCGTCGACCACGGCGGCACGCTGCGGTCGCTGGACTGGTCCGACGACGAGGAGCGGTTCCAGGAGCGCTCGCACCGGCAGGTCGGCGGTGCCGGACCTCGCACGGTTCTCGTGCCGCACGACCAGGGCGTCACGCTGATCGGTCTCGACGGCGGTGTCGTGCTGCGCGACGGCACGGGCGAGGACGTGTCGAGGTCGACCGACCGCACCGACGCCGAGGTGATCGCGGCGCAGACGGCGCCGACGGACCTGGTGCCCGCGTCGGTGCCGGACTCGTCCGCGGTCGTGCTCGTCGTCGACGGGCAGGTGCTGCGCGTGGACGTGGGCGCGATCGGCTGTCCGAAGCCGGGGCGGCCCGCGGTGTTCCGCGACAAGGTCTACGTCCCCTGCAGGGGATCCGGCAAGGTCATCGTCCTCGACCGCGGCGGCAGGCGCGGCGGTGACGACGTGCGCACGTCCGGCGGGTCCGACCCCGAGCTCGTGTTCGACGACGGCCGGTTGTTCGTGAACGTGCCGGGCTCGTCGACGGGCGTGCTGGTCGACACCGACGGCGCGACGCGGTCGTTGACGATCCGCAGCCCCGAGCTGCCGGTGAAGGACCCGGACCGCTCGCCACCGCCCTCGGTGCCGCCGCCCCCGCCGCCGAACCCCGACGAGCCGACGAAGCCGCCGCGCAACCCCGGCAACAACCCCGGCAACGACAACGGCAACGGGCCGACCACGGAGGTCCCGCCTCCGCCCTCCTCCCCACCGCCCTCGACCTCCGGCGGCGCGGCTCCGCCCGCGCCCCCTGGCGTGACGGTGCGCGAGAAGTCGCGCAGTTCCTCGGCGCTGGTCGTGATGGTGAGCTGGAACGCGGTCTCGTCGTCCGATCCGGTGGTCGGCTACTCGGTGGCGGGCTCCGGCTCGTTCAGCGGTGGCTCGGTGTCGGCCCAGGTGACCGGTACGTCGGCCGACCTGTCGGTGCCGTGCACGGGTTCCACGTTCTGCACGAGCGGCAGGCTGGACGTGACGGTGCGCGCGTCGACCGCCACGCAGGCCGGTGCCGCGGGCATGGCGGCGTTCACGGTGACGGCGCCGAACACCCCGCCGCCCAACACGCCCCCGCCGAACACCCCGCCTCCGAACACTCCTCCGCCCTACACGCCTCCGCCGACCACCACGACGCCACCGCCACCGCCACCGCCGCCGTTGCCGACCGCGGGCGCTGGGGTGATCACCGGTGCGTCGGGTGGCCGCCTGGTGCCGACGCGCAGGCTGACCTTGGCTCCGCCCGCGGACTGGGCGAGTCACAACGGGCGTTGCGAGGTCGTGAACAGGACGTACGGCTTCTCCGTCGGCATCGCGTGCAACGCGACATCGGCGACGATCGACGTGGACGAGGGCGGCAACTCGATCGTCGTGCGTGCCTATGCGGCCACCGGAGCCGGTCAGGTCGACTCGGCGGCGAGGAACGTGAACTTCACCTACGACGAGTGCGCGGGCAAGCCGACCTGCATCCCGAAGATGGCTCCCGCCGGAGCGGGGACCGCGCCGATGGGAGCGGGTGCGCTGGGCCTGCTGGCGTGCGCGTTCCTGCTGCGCATCGGTGTTCGCAGAGACGAGGAAAAGTGATCGACACCGGTGAGGTCTCCGCCTTCCGCGACCTGCACACGCGGCTGGGCGACGCGGTCGAGAACGCGGTGCGCGGCAAGCGCGACGTGGTCGACCTGGTGCTGGTGGCGATGTTCGCGGGCGGCCACGTGCTGCTCGAGGACGTGCCGGGCACGGGCAAGACGACGCTGGCCCGTGCCGTGGCCGGTGCGCTGGGCGGCATCTCGCGGCGCGTGCAGTTCACGCCGGACCTGCTGCCGTCCGACGTCACGGGCACGTCGATCTACGACCAGCAGACGGGCCAGATCCGGTTCCGGCCGGGCCCGGTGTTCGCGAACGTCGTGCTGGCCGACGAGATCAACCGCGCGGCGGCGAAGACGCAGTCCGCGCTGCTCGAGGTGATGGAGGAGCGGACGGTCACGATCGACGGGGTCGGGCACGCGGTGCCGGACCCGTTCCTGGTGGTGGCGACGCAGAACCCGATCGACCTCGACGGCACCTACCGGCTGCCGGAAGCGCAGCTCGACAGGTTCATGCTGCGCACGTCGATCGGCTACCCGTCGGTCGAGGACGAGCTCGACGTCCTGCGCCCCGGCAGCGGCGCCGGCCGGGTCGCCGACGTGCACGCGGTGACGTCGCCGCGCGAGGTGAGCGCGTTCAGCGGGCGCCTGTCGCTGCTGCACGTGGCCGACCCGATCCTGCGCTACATCTCGGACCTGGGCACGGGCACGCGGACCGACGAACGGCTGCGGCTCGGCACCTCCACCCGAGGCCTGCGGACCCTGGTCCGCTGCGCGCAGGTGTACGCGGCGTCGAAGGGGCGGCACTTCGTGGTGCCCCAGGACGTCCAGGACGTCGCGGACCCGGTGCTGGCCCACCGCCTGGTGCTGACCAGGGAGAGCGTGCTGGCGGGCGTGACGACGTCCGAGGTGCTGGCCGACGTGCTCTCGCGCGTGGCGGTGCCCAAGCCAGCGGCGCCATGAGACTCACCGTGCGCGGCACCGGCACGGCGGTGCTGGGCCTGCTGATGCTCGGCGTGGGGCTGTGGTGGCGCTACGCGGGCATGGCGGCGTTCGGCCTCGCGCTGACCGCGCTGGTGATCGCCTCCGTCGTCTCGGTCCTGGTCGCTTCGCCCCTGACGGTGTCGCGCACCGTCCGCCCGCGCACGGTGCCGCGGCTGGCGCGGTGCAGCGGACGCCTGGAGCTGTCCGCGGTGGGCCGCTGGCCGGTCGCCCTGGACGCCGTCGACGAGGTGGCGGGCTCGCCCATGTCCGTGGACGTGCCGCTGCTGGAGCCGGGAACGGTCGAGGCGGTCGACTACGCGATCCCGACCGAACGGCGGGGCGTGTTCGACGTGGGCCCGCTGACGTTGCGCCGCAAGGGACTGGCGGGCCTCGCGCAGGCCCGCACCGTGCTGGGCGAGGTCGTCCAGGTGCGGGTGGTCCCGCGGGTGCTGCCGGTGCGAGGCCTGCCGTCCGGGGCACGCCGGGGCCAGGTGGGCGCCGACGAACGGGTGGAGCGCGGCGGCACGGACCTGGTGGGCCTGCGCGAGTACGTGCCCGGCGACGACCTGAGGCGCCTGCACTGGGCGACGTCCGCGCGCACCGGCACGCTGATGATCCGCGAGGACGCCGACCCCGCCCGCCCGCACCTCGCCGTGCTCCTGGACGACAGTGCCGCGTCCTACACCGACGAACAACGCTTCGAGGAGGCCGTCGAGGTGGCGGCGTCGCTGATCACCTCGGCGCTGGAGCAGGGGCACCCGGTGCGGCTGCTGACGTCGTCCGGCGGCACCGACATCGAGGAGAACCAGGACGCGGCCCCGATCCTGGCAGCACTGGCGGACCTGGAGCTGCGGGACGCCGACGGCCGCCCGACCGTCCCGGTGCGCGACCTGGACGTGGTGGCCGTGATCAGCGGCAGGGCGGTCCCCGCACTGGTGCTGGAGGCGGGGCGGGCCGCGTTCGGCGCCGTGCTCGTGGTGGACGAGAAGCGCCCGGCCGGTGCTGCCGGGTCGGTGCTGGTGATCAGCGGTGCCAGGGCGGAGGACCTGGTGGACTCGTGGAACGCGGTGGTGGCGCGGTGAAGCAGGAGTGGACGGTCGCGCTGCGGGCTGGCGAGCTGATGCGGAAAAGTGCGGCCGTGTCCTCGGCACGCGGTACAGCCGCCCTGGTGCCGATGCCTCCTGCTGCCGCGCGCCTCGTGCTCACGACCCCGCTCGTCGCGCACCTCACCACTCCGCAGATCTCGGTGGTGGCGCGGTGAAGTACGCGTGGGCCTCCGCCGTCCTCCTCGTCGGCTCGCTGCAGCTGGCCCAGGCCTGGGACGGCGCGTTCGTCTACTTCGGACTGGCCGCGTTCGCCGGTTTCCTGGCCCTGCTGCTGAAACGGCTCGTCCCGGCCGGTCTCGCTGGCCTCGCCGTCATGGTGGTCGCCATGGCGGGCGGGTTCTTCGCTGCCCGCGGCGCGTCGCCGGACCGCGACCCCGCGTGGGTGCTGCTCGACACCGTGCCCAGGCTGCTCACGGCGGCGCGGCCCGCGCCCGCCACGCCCGAGCTGCTGGTGCCGGGGCTGCTGCTGATGATCGGTGTCTCCACCGGCACGGTGCTGTCGGTGTCCAGGCGCGGGACGGCGTTGTTCGTGCCCGCGCTCGGCGCGGCCGCGCTGTACGTGTCGGCGGCGCTGCTCACCACGGGCCGGGCCGACCGGTACGGGCTGGTCGCGCTCACCCTCGTCGTGCTCCTCGCCCTGGGGTGGCTCGTCATCGACCGGCGCGGGCCCGTCGTGCCGCCCGCTGTGCTCGCGACGGCGCTGGCGGCGTTGACGTTGCTGGCGTTCGCCCTGCCGACCGGCGGGTTCGAGCCACGCAGGCTCGTCACGCCGCCGATCACCGACATCTCCATCGCGAACCCCCTGCCGCAGCTCGCCGCGTGGGCCGCGCAGGGGGAGACGGAGCTGTTCCGCGTGCGCGGGCCCGAGGTGCCGGTGCGGCTGGTCACGCTCAGCCGGTACTCGGGCGCGTCCTGGGAGGCGGCCACCACGTACGGGCCGCTGGGTGTCGTCGACGAGCCGGACCTGCCCATCGGCG
>JASLAV010000837.1 GCA_030146905.1 Lentzea sp.
CCCTGGTCCTGGCCCCACACGGCGTGCTTGAGGTGTTTCTTGGTCAGCAGCCGCTCGGGTTCGCCCAGGAACACGGCCAGCAGGCCGAACTCGGTCGGCGTCAGGTCGAGCCGGTCATCTCCGCGCACGACCTCGTGGGCCTGCGGGTCCATCCGCAGGTCGGCGAACTGCAACAGCCGCGGTGCCGCGCGGTGCCGGTTCTGCTTGAGCAACGCGCGGACGCGGGCCAGCAGCTCCTCCAGCGCGAACGGTTTGACCAGGTAGTCGTCGGCGCCCGCGTCCAGGCCGGTGACCTTGTCGCCCAGCGCGTCGCGGGCGGTGAGCATCAGCACGGGCAGGCGCTCCCCCGCCGCGCGCAACCGGCGGCACGCCTCCGAGCCGTCGACGTTGGGCATCATCAGGTCGAGGATCGCCAGGTCCGCGCCGGCGAGCCTGTTCAGCGCCTCGACGCCGTCCGCGGCGGTCGTCACCTCGTAGCCCTCGAACTCGAGGCTGCGCCGCAGACTGTCCCGCACGTCCGGGTCGTCGTCCACCACGAGCAGTCTCATGGCGGCGACGGTAGAGCCGAAGCCTGTGAGCGCGCTGTGCATCGCCGCTCTCACGATTCTCTCAGCGCCGCCCAAGGACGTTCTCACGACGACGTCAGCACGCTCGGTCCCGCAACGGTCACTTCCGCGTCCACAGTGGAACGGAGAACTCATGGCGGTGATTACCGCGCAGGCCACGGGAACTGTCGACATCATGATCCCCGTCTACAACGAAGAACGCGCGCTGCCGGGCTGCGTCGAGGTGCTGCACGAGTTCCTGAGCGAGCAGTTCCCGTTCGACTGGTCGATCGTCGTCGTCGACAACGCCAGCACCGACAGCACGCTGGAGGTCGCCCACGCCCTGGAGAAGAAGTACGAACGGGTGCGCGTGCACCACCTCGACCGCAAGGGCCGCGGACTGGCGCTGCGGGAGTCTTGGGGCTCCAGCGAGGCGGCGGTCGTCGTCTACATGGACGTCGACCTCTCCACCGGTCTGGACGGGCTGCTGCCGCTGGTCGCACCGCTGCTCAACGGTCATTCGGACCTGGCGATCGGCTCGCGGCTCGCACCGGGTTCGCGCACGGTGCGCGGGCCACGCCGGGAACTGGTGTCACGCGCCTACAACGCGTTGATCCGGCTCACGCACGGCGCGCGGTTCAGCGACGCCCAGTGCGGCTTCAAGGCCGCCCGCACCGACGTCGTCAAGCCGTTGCTCGGTCAGGCGCGCGACGAGGCGTGGTTCTTCGACACCGAGCTCCTGCTCCTGGCCGAGCACAACGGTCTGCGCGTGCACGAGGTGCCGGTGGACTGGGTCGAGGACGTCGACAGCAGGGTCGACGTGGTCGGCACCGCTGTCGACGACATCAAGGGGCTGATCCGGGTGGCGCGGGCCAAGGCCAACGGCACCGCGCGGGTCAGCGGCCTGCCGCGGCGTCCGGAACCCAGGGCGATCCACCCCGACGCCGTGCTGAGCCGCAGCGAGGGCGGGCTCTCCTGGCAGGTGCTGTCGTTCGCGGTGATCGGCGTGATCTCGACGCTCGCGAACCTGGCCCTGTACGGCGTCTTCCGCACGTGGTGGCCGGTGCTGGTGGCCAACCTCGTGGCGCTGGTCATCACGACTCTCTTCAACACGGAGGCCAACCGCCGGTTCACCTTCACGGCCCGCAACACCTCACGGGGCAAGACGCACCTGCAAGGTCTCGTGGTGTTCGGCCTCTACTACGCGTTCACGTCCGCCGCGTTGCTCGTGTTGCACGCGGCTTCCCCCAACCCGCCCCGCGCTCTGGAACTGGTGGTGCTGCTCGGGTCTTCCGCCCTCGGCACCGCGGGGCGGTTCTTCCTGCTGCGGAGCTGGGTGTTCCGCCGCGACGAACGAGAGGACGTGGCATGACCGCCACTTCTGAAGTGGCCGCCCCGGTCGGCGAACCGGCCGGAGCACAGCGGTCCCGCCGGCACGTCTGGGCGCTGGTCGCGATCTGCGTGGGAGCCGGTGTGCTCTACGCGTGGGCGATCGGCGCCGGCCAGGTCGGCAACTCGTACTACTCGGCCGCCGCGAAGTCCATGTCGACGAGCTTCACCAACTTCCTCTTCGGGTCGTTCGACCCTGCCGGTGTGGTGACCGTCGACAAGCCGCCGATGGCGTTGTGGCCGCAGGCGATCGCCGTGTGGATCTTCGGCTTCCACGGCTGGGCCGTGCTGCTGCCGCAGGTCCTGGAGGGCGTCGCGGCGGTGTTCCTGTTGCACCGCACGATCCGGCTCTGGGCGGACGAGGAGGTGGCGCTGCTGGCCGCCCTGGTCTTCGCGCTCACCCCGATCACCGTGGCGATCAACCGCGACAACAACCCCGACACGTTGCTGGTGCTGCTGCTGGTCGCCGCCGCCTACGCCTTCACGCGGTCCGTCCGGTCCGCCGAGAGCCGTCCGCGGACGAAGTGGCTGCTGTGGTGCGCGTTCTTCATCGGCTGCGGGTTCCTCACCAAGATGCTGCAGGCGTGGATCGTCGTGCCGGGCTTCGCCCTGGCCTACCTGGTGGGCACGGCGGCGCCGGTCAGGCGGCGGGTTCTCGACCTGCTGGCGGCGGCCGCGGTGCTGGTCGCGTCGTCGTTCTGGTGGGTCGCGCTGCACACGTGGTGGCCCGGTTCCAAGCCGTACATCGGCGGCAGCACGGACGGCGGCGCCTGGGACCTGATCATCGGCTACAACGGCCTCGGCCGCGTGTTCGGCGGCAGCGGCAACCGGGGCGGCGGGTCCGGCGCGGAGCTGCCCTCCGGCGCGGTGCCCACCGGTCAGGGGCCGATGGAGGTCGGAGGTCCCGGCGGTGGCGCGATGTTCGGCGGGCAACCCGGTGCCCTGCGCATGTTCGACGTGTCGGTCGGCGGGCAGATCTCGTGGCTCCTGCCGCTGTGCCTGCTGGTGCTGGTCGCGGTGTCCGCGGCGGGCGTGCTGCGGTGGCGCAGAGGGGTTCCCGGCGATCCGGCCGAACGCGCGGGCTGGTTCATGTGGGGCGGCTGGCTGCTGGTCACGGCGGCGGTGTTCAGCTTCGCGCAGGGCATCTTCCACCCGTACTACACGACGATGCTCGCTCCCGCGATCGCGGCGATCAGCGCGGCGGGCCTGGTGATGTTCTGGCGTGCCAGGAGTTCCGTGCGGTTCCTGCTGCCGCTGTCGGTCGCGATCACCGCGGCATGGGCGTTCGTCGTGGTCTCGCGCGACACGTCGTTCCACGGCTGGACGCGGTGGGCCGTCATCGGGATCGCCGCCGTGGCGGTCGTCGTGTCGCTGACCGGCCTGCGCAGGGCCGGGTTCGTGGCCGCGCTGGTCGCCGTGCTGCTGACACCGGCCGTGTGGTCGACCGCCACGGCGGCGACCTCCAGCCCGAACGGCGTGATGCCCGCGGCCGGCCCGAACACACCGGGCGGCGGTTTCCAGTTCTTCAGGGACGGGCAGCAACCGCCAGGCGGGACGCAACCACCGCAGCAGCGCCAGAACGGCCGTGGAACCCGCGGCCAGATGCCGGGTGGGATCGGTGGTGGACGCGCCGGGCTGAGCGACGAGCAGAAGCGGATCCTCGACTACGCCAAGGAGCACGGCGGTGGCGCGGAGATCACCCTCGCGGTCGCCGGATCGGCGCAGGCGGCCTCGCCGTACATCATGGGCTCGGACGAGGTCGTGATCGGCATGGGCGGGTTCTCCGGCTCGGACGACGCGCCGTCGGTCGACCAGCTGCAGACCTGGGTCGCCGAGGGGAAGCTCAGGTTCGTGCTCGGCGGCGAGCGCATGGGCGGCGGTCCTGGCGGCCGCGGTGACAACGGCCGCCAGGAGTGGCTCGAACAGCACTGCTCCGCGGTGGACCCGAGCGCTTACGGTGGCGGATCGGAGCAATCGCTGCTGGAGTGCCGCGCCTGAGCGATCCGTTCATGCCCGGCGATCTTCCGCCGGGCAAGAACGCGATCACCGTCGCGCGGCAGGTGCTCCGCGCCGTCCGCCAGCACGCGACGCACCTGTTCCTCGCTGGCACCGAACATGAAGCACATGCCGTCGACGTTAGGCGCGGTCTTCCGCCCCGGCTTCTCGATTCCTGCTCGCTGCCACCGCACCGGCTCCGAACACCACCAGCAACGCGCCC
>JASLAV010000851.1 GCA_030146905.1 Lentzea sp.
CGCGCTAGAGCACCATTCGGTAGTGGACGAACGGGGTCTTCTCCGCGACCTGGTCGTAGAGGCGGCGGGCCGTGTCGTTCCACTCGCTGGTGTGCCAGTAGACGCGGGCGCAGTGCTGCTGCCGCGCCCACTGCGCCACCGCCTCGATGAGCGCGCGGCCAGCACCACGGCCACGCGCCTCGGGTGCGGTGAAGAGGTCCTGCAGGTAGCAGACGTCCGGGCCGGACGTGCTGGGGTGGCGGAAGAAGTGCGCGATGCCCACGACGGTGCCGCCGTCGCGGGCGCACAGGGCGCGGATGGTGTCGCCCGTCTGGAACGCCCGCCACTTCTCGTCGTAGGTTTCCGCCGGCAGCGTGCGTTCGTAGAAGGTGCTGTAGCCCTCGAAGAGCTCCTGCCACCTGGCGCGGTCCGCGGGTTCGAGCGGGGCGATCGCGATCATGTTGTTCCTTCCTGTGGTCACCCGGTTGGATGGCCCCCGTGTCGACGACCCTCACCACCGAGCTGCTGCTGCACCGCGCGGGCACCAAGTCGTACTGGCGCGGTCTGACGTATCGCGACGCCGTGCTGTCCCTCCGGGTGCACAGCAGGCACGTGGCCGCTCGGGTGCGGGGTGGTGACGACACGGCGTACGTGGTGGAGCTGTCGTGGTCCGGCACTCATCTGGTGGGGACCTGCAGTTGCCCGCACGGGTCGGAGGGGTTCTTCTGCAAGCATTGCGTCGCTGTCGGGCTGGTGCTGCTGGACCGGGGTCAGACGGTGCCGCCGCCCGACGCCGAGGACGTGGAGCTCAAGGACGTGCTGAGATCCTTGCCCGCGGAGGTGCTGCGGGACCTGCTGTACGAGCAGGCCGCCGGTGACCTCAAGCTGCGGGCGCGGATCGTCTCAGCACTCTGACGGCCGTTGGGTCTCCGGCAGGAGTGCGCAGTGCTTGTAGTGCCCCACCGCGACGTCGGCGAGCATCCAGCTCCCCCCGTCCCGGACGAACGTCAGCAGGTGCGGAAGGGCGTAGCCGGTGGACGGGACCGGGCCCGCGTCCTCGAAGTGCAGCTCGGCGTGTTCGTGGACGTGGGCCACGACGGCCTTGCCGTTCTGGTCGGTGTCCAGCCTGTCGACTCGTGTCCTGATCACGGCGGACCGGTAACGCGTCCGGGACGACGCCCTGGCGGCGTCCAGCTTCGTCTCGTGAACGTCCAGTTCCGCGGCCAGGGCAGCGGTGATCGGCACGCCGAAGCCCGGCACCTGCGGGCCGGTGGTGACCTTGCGCGCGCGGTTCTCCAGGTAGCGCTGCGCGATGCCGGCGATCTCGCTCCTGTCCGGCTCCTCCGGAGCGGCAGGCGTGGCCGAGGCGCCCAGCAGCAACACCGGCACCAGCGGGACTGCGGCTGCTCTCATTCGCGAACCCCCATCCGCGGCTTTGTCCGGTAGACGTGCCGCGGCGGCGGGGGTTGCTCAGAGCGGCATGCCGTAGACGTGGGCCATCAGGCCGGGCACCAGCACCCAGTCGCGGGCGGGCAGGCGCGTGAAGCCGAGGCGCCGGTACAGCCGGTGCGCCGCCAGCATCTTCTCCGACGACGACAGCACGACCCTGCTCGCGCCGGCGGCCCTGGCCTTGTCGATCACCGCGCGCACCAGGGCCTCGCCCACGCCCCTGCCTCGTGCCGCCGTGGACACCGAGAGCATGCGGAACTCCATCTCTCCCGGCTGCGAGATCTCCGCGTAGGGCGTGCCGGGGCGCACGACGGTGACCGAGCCGAGGATCTCGCCCGTCTCGTCCACGGCCACCAGGACCTCGGCGTCGCGGAAGCGGGACGTGGCGTCGGCGAGGGTCTTGGCGTAGTCGTCGTGCGCGGTCACGTAGCCGTCGGCGCTGTAGGCCTGGACCGTGATCGCGCCGACGACGGACAGGTCGGCCTCCCCGGCCGGGCGGATGATCAGATCAGCCATCTGAGCCTTCTTCCCCGATGACGGCCACCTCCCTCGCCGCGTCGGGCCCCTGCTCCAGCAGGACGCGGAAGCCCGCCTCGTCGAGGACGGGGACCTTCAGGGAGACGGCCTTGTCGTACTTGGATCCTGGCGAGTCGCCGACCACGACGAAAGCGGTTTTCTTGGAGACCGAGCCCGCCGCCTTGCCGCCGCGGGCGAGGATCGACTCCCTGGCCGAGTCGCGGGAGAACTCCGTCAGCGAACCGGTGACCACGATCGACAGGCCTTCGAGGTTGCGGGTGATCGACGCGTCGCGCTCGTCCTCCATCCGCACGCCCGCCTCGCGCCAGCGCTCCACGACGCCCTGGCGCCACTCCGCTTCGCGCCACTCCACCACGGCCGCGGCGATCGTCGGGCCGACGCCCTCGGTGCCGGCCAGGACCTCCTCGTCGGCGGCGAGGATCGCGTCCATCGAACCGAACTCCAGTGCGAGCGCGCGGGCGGCGGTGGGGCCGACGTGCCGGATCGACAGCGCGACCAGCACCCTCCACAGGGGACGCGACTTGGCCGCCTCCAGGTTGTCCAGCAGCTTCAACGCATTTGCCGACAGCTCGCCGTTCTTCGTCTTGAACCGCTCGACCTGCCGCAGGGCGTCGGCGTCGAGGTCGAACAGGTCGGCCTCGTTGGTGTACACCGTGGACTCGGTGATCGCGGCCGCCGCCTCGTAGCCGAGCACCTCGATGTCGAGCGCGGCGCGGGAAGCCAGGTACGCCAGGCGTTCGCGCAGCTGACCGGGGCACGTCTCCGCGTTCGGGCAGCGGATGTCGACGTCGCCCTCCTTCATCGGCCGCAGCACGGCGTTGCACTCGGGACACCGCGTCGGCATCACGAACTCACGCGCGTCATCAGGCCGTGCGGCGAGCACCGGGCCGAGCACCTCGGGGATCACGTCGCCCGCCTTGCGGATGACGATGCGGTCGCCGATCAGCACGCCCTTGCGCTTCACCTCCGAGGAGTTGTGCAACGTGGCCCGCGCGACCGTCGACCCCGCCACCTTCACGGGCTCCATCACGGCGAACGGCGTCACGCGGCCCGTACGGCCCACCTGGACCTGGATGTCCAGCAACGTCGTGGTGGCCTCCTCCGGCGGGTACTTGTACGCGATCGCCCACCGCGGGGCGCGCGACGTCGTGCCCAGGCGCCGTTGCAGCGCCACCTCGTCGACCTTGATGACCAGACCGTCGATCTCGTGGACGGCGTCGTGCCGGTGCTCGCCCCAGTACTCGACCTTCTTGCGCACGTCCGCCGGGTCCGTCAGAACCTCGGTGTGCGGGGAGGTCGGCAGGCCCCACGTCTTCAGCGCCTCGTACGCCAGCGACTGGCGCGCGACCTCGAAGCCCTCCGTCTTGCCGATGCCGTGGCAGATCATCCGCAGCCTGCGCGAGGCGGTGACCTTGGGATCCTTCTGCCGCAACGACCCCGCCGCCGTGTTGCGCGGGTTCGCGAACGGCGGCTTGCCCTGCTCGACCAGCGACGCGTTCAGCGCCAGGAAGTCCTCGACCGCGAAGAAGACCTCACCGCGCACCTCGACCAGGTCGGGCACCGGGTACTCATCGGACGACCTCAGCACCTCCGGCACGTCGGAGATGGTGCGGACGTTCAACGTCACGTCCTCGCCGGTGCGGCCGTCGCCGCGGGTGAGCGCCCGCGTGAGCTTGCCCTTCTCGTACAGCAGGTTGATCGCGAGGCCGTCGATCTTCAGCTCGCACAGGAAGTGCGTGCCGGAGCCGATGTCCTTGCGGACGCGCTCGAACCAGGCCGTCAGCTCGTCCTGGGCGAAGACGTTGTCCAGGCTGAGCATGCGCTCCAGGTGGTCGACGGCCCTGAACTCCGTGGAGAACGTGCCGCCGACGCGCTGCGTCGGCGACTCGGGCGTGGCGAGACCGGGGTGCTCGGCCTCCAGCGCCTCCAGCGACTTGAGCAGCGCGTCGAACTCACCATCGGTGACGATCGGGTCGTCCAGCACGTAGTAGCGGAACTGGTGCGAGCGCACCTCTTCCGCGAGCACGGCATGCCGCTCGCGCACCTCTGCGGGGACGTCTTCAAGGCTCTCGCTGGTCACGTCCCACAGCTTAGTGACCAGGTCCGACAGTTTCTCAGCCCTGCGAATCCCCGGCGAGCGCACGGACGAGTGAACGGAGCTCCAGCAGGCTGATCGTGCCCTCCGGCTCCAGCTGCGCGGTTTCCACGCGCCGCAACCGCTCCCCCGCCAGCCGCTCGCCGAGAGTGACGTCGAGCGGCAGGAACGTCATCGTCTGCCGCTGCTGGTCGCTGAGCGCCGAGAGCGCGGGGTGGTAGACCGCGACGTCGACGACGTCACCGTCCACCTGCGCCACCACGCGGTAGTCGCCGAGCCGCATCCGCACCTCGCCCAGGTTCACGACCACCTCGGTCGGGTCCGGCACCGGCGGCACCGAGTCGTGGAACTCCCACACCATGTCGGCCGGCGGCGCCGCCTTGATCCACGCGTCGGTGTACGGGCGCAGCCTCGGGTCCTCCTGACCGGTGACCACCAGCGCGTACATCGCCATGTGGCCCTGTTCGAGCGAGAACACGAGGTCCGGGTGCAGTCCCGCGACGAGGGCCTTCAGCTCGCCCTCGACGCGGTGCGGTTCACCGTCGCCCAGCGCCGCGCTGACCACGGGCACCAGCTCGAACCACCGCTCCCAGAACCGCCGCGCGGCCTCGTCGGCGTTCGGCAGGTGGGCGGGGACGACCTCTTCCGCTTTGCGGCGGCGGAACCACTTCATGATTCTCAAGCGTAGAGCTTGCGTCCCTCGGCCAGCATGTCGACGAACTGGGCGATGCGCTTCCTCCGCGTCTCCGGCCGTTTCGCGTCGTGGATGCGCAGCAGCACGGCGTACCGGTTCTGGCTGTTCAGTGTCTTGAAGAACTCGGCGGCCTTCGGGTTGGCGTCGAGGGCGGCGACGAGGTCGTCGGGCACCTCGATGGTCGCCGGCCCCGCGTAGGCCGCGTCCCAGCGCCCGTCTGCCTTGGCCTTCTCGACCTCCCTGAGCCCCGCCGGCAGCATCCTGCCCGCAGCGATCAGCTCCTCGACCTTGCCGCAGTTGCGCTTGGACCACTTGCTGCGCGGTGTGCGCGGCGTCCAGCGCTGCGAGTAGTAGTTCTCGTCCACGGACCGCACGAGCCCGTCGATCCACCCGTGGCACAACGCGATGTCCAGCGCCTCGCCGTAGGTGATCGACTTCAGCCCCGAGCCCTTCTTGGCGTACTTGATCCACAGCTCGGTCTCCGTCGCACCGTTCTCGTGCAACCAGGCGTCGAACTGCGCGGGATCCTCGAAGAAGATCAACGCACCCTCCTCAGGCAGAGCGTCATCATAAGGACGACCCCGCACCGATGGCAGCGAAAACCGGGTGGCGCGCGACGACGGACTTGGCCACAGTGCGCGTCATGCTGATCCGGCGGGAGACGCCCGCAGACATCGATGCCATCCGCGACGTCACCAATCTCGCGTTCAAGAACGGGCCGGAAGCTCCGCTGGTCGACCAGCTGCGTGCCGACGAGGGGTGGATCCCGGAGCTTTCCCTGGTCGCGGAAGGGGTTCTGGGACACGTGGTGTGCACGCGCGGGTACGTCGGCGACGTACCCGCGCTGGGACTCGGACCGCTCAGCGTCCACCCCGACCACCAGCGGACCGGCATCGGCAAGGCCCTGGTGCACGCCGTTCTCGGAGCGGCGGAAGCGCGGGGCGAGCACGCGGTCATCCTCCTGGGCGACCCGAACTACTACTCGCGGTTCGGCTTCCGACTCGCGTCCGAGTTCGGGATCACGCCACCGGTTCCCGAGTGGGGGCCGCACTTCCAGGCCCGGCTGTTCGCGGACGTCCCAGCCGGGCCGTTCCGGTACGCGGAGCCGTTCACCCGGCTTTGAGCCGCACCGGTCAGGAGTTCGCGATCAGCGAGAAGCCGAGCACGCCCGTCGCCGTGAAGTCGATGGCCGGCTCCGAGCTCGGCCACGACCGCAGGTCGTCGGCGAACACGGACTTCGCGGAGTCGAACTCCCGCGTGTAGGGCTTGGTGCAGTCGACGGAACCCGGCGGCATCTCGCCGAGGTCGCCGAACAGCGAGGCGTCGTTCGGGCCGTTGATCACCGCACCGACCAGCACCTTCGAGCCGCCGGATGAAGAACCGGACAGGTTCGCCGCCTGGTGGTGCGGGCACTCGGGGAACTTCGTGCCGACACCGACGATCAGCGAGGTGCCCCACGCGTTCGTGCCGAGGGCGAAGCCGCGCTGCTGGGTGCCGAAGGTCGCGTACTCCTGCGAACCGGTCAGCTTCCGGTACAGCGCCGCGGTGGTGATGTAGCCGAACGTGCGCGAGCCGACGTCCCAGGTCTCGACGTCGGCCGCAGTGCGGAACGGCGACGTGCGAGCGGCGTCGGCACCCTTGCGGAGCTGCCTCTCGATGTCGCCCACGACCTGCTTCTCGGTCACCTCGGCGCCGGGAACACCCTTCCTCAGCAACGGAGCGAGGTCGGCGTGGCCGAGCGCGGAGATGTTGTAGACGTTCAACGTGTCGGGGTCCTGGGTGGCGAGGAACTCCTTGGCCCAGTGGGTGGCAGCTCGCGCGAACTGGCCATAACGCTTGTCGTTCAAGGCCTTCGCGGCCAGAGCGAGCTGGGTCGCGCCGAACTCCATGTCGTCGGTCCAGGAGCTCTCGGGGTAGTAGGCGTGCGGGAACGCCGTCACGAGCTCGCCGACGTCCGAGGTCTTGGCCAGTGAGAAGAGCTGGGCGGCCTTGTCGAGGTACTCGCGCGCGAGGCGGGGCTTGCGGTGCGCCTCGATCTGCGCGGCCAGGGCGAACGACCCCGCGACGCGGCCGACCAGGTTCGGGCTGATCTTCTCGCCGGCCTCGTTGGCGCGGAACACGGGCCGGTGCTTGATGTAGTACTCGCTGTCGCCCGGCTCCACGTCGAGCCGGTCGTCGGCCTCCGGCAGGCGCCACACGTCGTGGTCGCCGACGAAGCCGAACTCCTCGGAGCCCGTGCCGATGCCGACCTGCGCGTAGAGCGTGCCGGTCTTCTCGTCCCACGCCTTGTCGAGCCACCTGAGGCCGAACTTCGCCTCTTCGTACAGCGCGCCGTCGTGCTTGTCTCGCAACGCCAACAGCATCGACGCGGTCGAGTACGACGACGCGTGGGTGAACTTCACGAAGTCACCGGCGTCGAACCAGCCGCCTTCGACGTCGACCCGCGTGCCCGTCGGCTGCAGCGGCGCCGCGATCTCGTCACCGCCCTCACCGGCGAACACCGGCGCCTCGTAGACCATCGCGGAACGGTCGGTGAGGTGCGCGGGCTTGCGGTTCAGGCGCCCCGGGACGACGTCCGCGCCGTCGCGCTGCGCCTGGAAGAACTCCACGGTGTTGTGCGCGACCGGCGAGAACAGCTTCTTCAGCGAGTCGACCCTGAACGCGGGCGACACGGCGGAGCCGACCTTGATCCGGTACGTCCCTGACGCCCTCAGCGCGGAGAAGTCGATCGGGTGCACCGCGGGGAACTTCTCGCTCCACGAGCCCGTCGAGACGCCCGTCCTGCCGCTCAGCACGGTCCTGCCGCGGCCGTCGAGAACGGTGAACCTGGTGTTCGCGGCACCTCCGAGCACGTAGGCGTGCTTCGCCTCGGAGGTGCCGAAACCGATCTGGTCCAGCCTGATCTGCCCGGCAGGGGCGGCATGGGCAGGCGCCACGACCACACCTGTGAGCACTGCGGCGACGAGGGCCGCACGTCGGATGCGCATGTTCGGACTCCCGGTCCAGGCCGCGGCGGTGACCTTCGGTTAAGAAAGTTTCCTAATAGTGCGCAGCAGACTAGCGGCCAGAACCGGACATCACCAGCCCTCCGGCGGCTCCGCGAAGGCCGACGAGAGGTCGCGCGTCAGCGACAACGAGCGCTTGACCCAGGTGGACGTCGCGCCGGCCAGGCCGCACGTCGGAGTGGGCAGCGCCTTCTCCGCCAGGATCGAGCGGGGGAAGCCCAGGCGGTCGACCAGCGTGAACGCCCGCTGCCCGACGTCCTTCAACGTCACGGGCGCGCCGGGGTCCGTGCTCGGCACCAGGCCCAGCGCCAGCGTCGTGCCCGCCTCCCACGTCTCGCCGATCTCGTCGAGCGCCTCCGCACCCTTGATCAACGTCGCGTCGAACGCGATCGCCGTGGCCCCTGCTTCACGGAGCAGCGTCAACGGCGGGTGCGGCGCGCAGCAGTGGACGACCACCTCGTGGTCGCCCAACGCCTCGATCACGGTGGCCAGCACCGTGCGGGCGTCCGGCGCCGGCACCGCGGGCACCGTGCCGAGCTTCGACGGCGTCGGCAGCAGCCCCCGCAGCACGGCGGGCAGGCCCGGTTCGTCGAGCTGCACGACGACCTTCGCCCCGGTGCGCTTCGCGACCGCGGCGGCGTGCTGCCGCAACCCCTCGGCGAGCGACTCGGAGAACTCCTTCACGGCACCGGGATCCGTGAGCACCCGATGGCCGCGCATCAGCTCGATGTTCGACATGAGGGTCCACGGCCCCGCCGCCTGCACTTTGACCACCGAGGGCTGCGCCCCCGCTCGTTCCAACGCCTCCTCGAACGCGTCCAGGTCGCCGCGCAGCAGGTCGACGGCACGCCGGTGGTCACGGCCTGGCCGCGGGGTCACGCGGTAGCCGGACGTGACGACCTCGATCGCGAGGTCGACGAGCAGGCCGGCGGTGCGGCCGATCATGTCCGCGCCGACTCCCCGCGCAGGCAGCTCCGGGACGTGCGGCAGCTCGGGCAGTTCGCCGACGACGACCCTCGCCGCCTCGTCGATGTCAGTTCCGGGCAGCGATCCGATTCCAGTTGCTCCACGCACCCGGCGAATTGTTCCACTGTCCGCCGGACAGAAGAGGTCTAGACCCATTGACGCTATGGTCCAGGCCACTTACCGTCACTGAGCAGGCGCTCTCGGTGCGGAGCGCCCACAGACGTGGTGTGGGAATGCGACGCGCCCCGCGTTCCCACACCACTCCCCCGCCGCATCGCGGAAGAAGGCCGGCGCGGAACCCGCGCCGGCCTTCTCGTTCGCCAGGAGCCGCTAGCAGGAGCCGCAGCACCCGCAGCTCGGACCAGTGCACGAGCTGCAACAAGAACAACCACCCATGACGACCACCTCCGTTTTGAGCGATCAAGCTCTCGGACAGTAAGTCGAGGTCAACGCTGCGTGACACCACCGCCAGGGTGATTACGCTGCCACGAATGAATGGTCCTGCTGAGATGCTCGCCGCCGACAAGGCCTCGGCCGCGCTCGGGATCGCGCCGGTCGAGCTGCGCGACGGCTACGCCCTGGTGCGGATGACCGTCACCGAGAACATGATCAACGGTCACGGCATCGCGCACGGCGGTTACGTCTTCCTCCTGGCGGACACGGCGTTCGCCTGCGCCTGCAACAGGGCCGGGTCCGTCACCGTCGCCGCCACGGCCGAGATCGACTTCATCAGGCCCGTGCACGAGGGCGACGAGCTGGTGGCGGAGGCGGTGGAACGGACCCGGTTCGGCCGCAGCGGGATCTACGACATCACGGTCAGGCGAGGGACCGAGATCGTGGCGGAGTTCCGCGGTCGCTCGCGGACGCTGCGCTCCTGAGGCCGATGGCCTGCAGCACCGCGAACCCGAGCACCGCGAGCCCCTGGGCCAGCACCAGTGCGACGCCGGCACCGGTCAACGGGAACCACTTCAGCCCGGCGACGAGAATGCTGTCCAAAGCCCACACCGCGTTCCCGATGACGACCAGCAGAACGATCCGGCGGTCCGGAACGGCGCGAGTGCCCAAGAAGAAGACACCCAGGCCGTAGACCACGCAGAAACAACCGAGGCCGATCTGCCAGCCCGCGGGAATTCCGACCTCCGGGCGGATCAGCAGGGTCAGCAGGCCCAATGCGAACGAAGCGACACCGTCGAGTTTCAAGGCGAATTTCAACATGGCCCGACGATGACCCGGTCAGCGCTGCCAGAACCACGTCAAACGCTGCCAACCCCTGCCATCAGGTCCGCCGCGACCAGGCGTGCGGCGGCGTTCTGCCAGTTGTGGAGGGTTCGTTCGGGCACCTGCGTCACGAACCACTGCAGTGCGCGGCGGTCCTCCGCGTCGAGGTCCTCCCGCTTCGTGCGCACCGAATACGGCCGGATTCCCTTGACGTAGTAGAAGTACAGGGCGTTGTAGTAACGCCATTCGTCGCTAGTGCCGAAATCGCCGTCGGCGGGCTTGAGCCGTTGGATGCTCGCCAGCAGCAGGCCTTTCAGCCGTGCGGCCCTGTCGAGCGGCGGACCGTCCTCGGTCAGGGCGATCAACGGACTCCCGACGAGCTTCCCCAGATCGCCGTAGTGGCTCAGGGCCTTTCGCGTGAGACGCGCGAACTCCGTCGGACCGTCCGTGACGAGCGGCATGCGTCTGGGCAGCGACTCCACGGCCTCGCGCAACGAGGCGCGTTCGGCCGCGACGGCGGGCACGGCGAGACGGTCCACCACCGACGCGAGCGGGTTCGCGAGCACCTGGACCGCGATGGCCGCCGCGACCGTCGTGAAGACGAGCAGCACCGGTCCGCCGAACAGCACCACCTGCGAGCCGAACAGCACCGCCGTGAAGCTCGCGATCACCAGTGACCGCACCATGTCCGCGCGGATCGCCTCGCCCTCCTCGACGGCGTCGGTGACCGCGACCAGCACGCCGAACACCACGAGGTCGAAGCCGATCATCGGCAGCGTCACCGCGTCGGGCAGCAGGCGGAGCAGGAAAGCGGCAGCAGACAGCCCGAACATCACTCCGACGAGTGAAAAGTAAGTGCGTTTCCTTATGGCTAGAGCCGTAGAGGCGGCCAAAGGGAGCAGCACGAGCCACGGCAACCAGAACGACGCCGCGAGGAACGGGACCAGCGCGACCAGCCACCACCTGATCAGCTCGGGACGCGCCAGCAGCAGGATCGCACCCGTCCACGCCAGCGCGGGCACTCCCAGCAGCACGGGATGCGGCACGACGACCGCCACCGCGTAACCGATCATCCCCGTGCCCGCCCACCACAGCAGCGGCTTGCGGGGGTCGCGGGCGAGCAGGTAGAGGCCCAGCCACCAGGCGAGGCCGGAGACCAGCAGCGATAGGCCGAACACGGGTCAAAGCTAGCGCCACCTGCAAAACTGTTCCGCATGCCGGTAGAGCTGACGCTCCGCAAAGCGGCCGAGGAGTTGCGGCGGGGCGACCTGGCGAGCGTGCTTCTCGCACGTCAACGCGTCGCGGGGCTGGTCGGCTCCTTCCCCCACCGGCTCGATCTGCGCGAGCGCCTCGCCGAGGTCTACCGCGTGCTCGGCCAGCCGGCCCAGGCCGGCCGCTGGACGTACCTCTCCGACGACCGCGACCTCGACGAGGTCCTGGCGTTCGAACGTGCCTACCACCGCGCGGAAGCAAGACTGGGAGCGCTCTCGTGGCAGGGCTCCCCTGAGGACGCTCCCACCGAGACGGCCAGGACCCGCCTGGCCGCACTGCGCGAGGAGGCTCGTGCCGAACTGCGGCACGAGCTCCACTCGACGCCCGACCAGGAGACGTCCTGGGGCGCCTGCCTGATCGTGATGGTCGGCGGCACGTTCGTCCTGGTGTGCTTCTTGCTGGGGATCGTGACTCTGGCGCAGTTCTTGTGGAAGCTGGTCACATGAGATCGCTCTCCCCGTACGTCCGCCGCACCCCGGTCATGCACGCCACCGCCGACGGCCGGCCGCTGGTGTTCAAACTGGAGCACCTCCAGCTCACCGGCTCGTTCAAGATCCGCGGTGCGGTGAACACCCTGCTGGCCCTGGACGTGTCGGAGGTCGTCACGGCCTCGGGAGGCAACCACGGCATCGCGGTCGCCCAGGCGGCCCAGCTCCTCGGCGCCCACGCCACCGTGTTCGTCCCGGTGACCGCGCCCGAGACCAAGACCAGGCGCATCGAAGCGTTGGGTGCCAAGCTGATCCGCCACGGCGACACCTACGCGGAAGCGGCCGCGGCCGCCCACGGGCTCGGCCTGCCCTACGTCGAGGCCTACAACAGCCAGACCGTCATCGAAGGTCAGGCCACGGTCACGCAGGAGATCGTCGAGGACGTCCCGGACGTCGACACGATCTTCGTCGCGGTCGGTGGCGGCGGGCTCGTCGCGGGTGCCGCCCTGGCGTCCGGTGGACGGCACGTCGTCGCCGTGGAACCCGAGAACTGCTGTGCGATGCACAACGCCCTGGAGGCCGGCGAGCCCGTCGACTCCGCGGTGAGCTCCGTGGCGGCGGACGCGCTGGGCGCCACGCGCGCCGGTGAGCTCGCGCTGGAAATCCTCCAGCGGCACAACGTGTCCTCGGCCCTGGTCAGCGACGAGGAGATCCTCGCGGCCCGCGACCGGCTGTGGGAGGAGTTCCGGATCGCGGTCGAACCCGCTGCCGCGGCGGCGTTCGCGGCGTTCCTCAGGGGCGACGTGACGACTGAGCTGCCCTGCGTGCTCCTGTGCGGAGCGAACTCGGAGTGGCGTCCCAGCTAGACCGGCGGAACCGGCGCGCGCCCAGCCTGCGCAGCGGCGACACCACCCATACCGGCACCTCGTCGCGGCGGGCCTGACCGCTCAGCTTCCGCCGGTCCGCGGGACTGACGAAGCACCGGAACGCGCTGCGAGCCCGCGCGGCCAGGTCCGGCTCCTGGCCGGGGAACACCGTGTCCATGAACGTCACGCAGCGAACGCTAGATCCGCTTCCCCGGGCCCTACAAGCGAATTAGCCGGTCGCGTCGATGGTCGCGCTGGCCAGCACGATGTCGCCCGCCGCGTCCTCCCGGTAGATCGCCACGGCCTGACCCGGCGCCACGCCGCGCAACGGCTCGCGCAGCTGCACCCGCAGCACGCCGTCCACGAGCTCTGCCACGGCCGGAGCCGTGCCACCGTGCGCACGCACCTGCGCGACGCACTCCACGGGCCCGTCGAACTCGACGTGCGCGACCGGGGAGGAAGCCGAGATGCCGGTCACCGCGAGCTTCTCCGCCGCGCCGACGCGGACGTTGCCCGACACCGGCTCCAGCGCCAGCACGTAGCGCGGGCGGCCGTCCGGGGCGGGACCGTCGATCCCGAGGCCCTTGCGCTGGCCGACGGTGAACTCGTGCACGCCCGCGTGCCGGCCGAGCACCGCGCCGGTCGCGTCGTCGATCAGCAGGCCCGGCTTGGTCTCCATGCGGCCCGCCAGGAACTTCTGCGTGTCGCCGTCCGGGATGAAGCAGATGTCGTGGCTGTCCGGCTTCTTCGCGACCGACAGCCCGCGCGACGCGGCCTCGGCCCGGACCTCGTCCTTGGTCGTGTCCCCCAGCGGGAACATCGCGTGCGAGAGCTGGTCCGCGGTCAGGGAGGCCAGCACGTAGGACTGGTCCTTGCCGAGGTCGGCGCTGCGGCGCAGCTCCGGACGGCCGTCCACCAGCTCCAGGCGCGCGTAGTGCCCGGTGCAGACGGCGTCGAAGCCGAGCGCGATCGCCTTGTCCAGCAACGCCTCGAACTTGATCCGCTCGTTGCAGCGCAGGCACGGGTTCGGCGTGCGACCGGCCGCGTACTCGGCGACGAAGTCCTCCACGACCTCTTCGGTGAAGCGCTCCGCGAAGTCCCAGACGTAGAACGGGATGCCCATCAGGTCGGCCGCGCGGCGGGCGTCGTGGGCGTCCTCGACCGTGCAGCAGCCACGCGCGCCGGTGCGCAGGGTGCCGGGCTTCGCCGACAACGCCAGGTGCACGCCCGCGTGCCGGCCCAGCACCGCGCCGGTCGCGTCGTCGATCAGCAGGCCCGGCTTGGTCTCCATGCGGCCCGCCAGGAACTTCTGCGTGTCGCCGTCCGGGATGAAGCAGATCTCGTGGCTGTCCGGCTTCTTCGAGACCGACAGCCCGCGTGACGCCGCCTCGACGCGCACGTCGTCCTTCGTCGAGTCGCCCAGCGGGAACATGGCGTGCGCGAGCTGGTCCGCGGTCAGCGACGCCAGCACGTAGGACTGGTCCTTGCCCAGGTCGGCGGAACGGCGCAGCTCAG
>JASLAV010000861.1 GCA_030146905.1 Lentzea sp.
GCCGAACTGGCCGAGCGCATCGGCCCCCGCGCGACCATGACCACCGGCGTTGCGCTGGCCGGCGTGGGACTGGTGCTCATGGGGCTGTTCGTCTCGGCGGAGGGCGGCTACTTGTCGATCCTGCCGGGGCTGGTCGCCACGGGCCTCGGCATGGGCCTGTCGATGACGCCCTCCACCGAGGCCATCACCGGCTCCTTGCCGCGAGACAAGCAGGGTGTCGCCTCCTCGCTCAACGACGTCACCCGCGAGTTCGGCACTGCCCTGGGTATCGCCCTGCTGGGCGCGCTCCTGTCCTCCGGCTACCGCAGCTCGATCGACGGCAAGCTGTCCGGTGTTCCCCAGGAGGCCGCGGACGTCGCCGGGGAAGGCGTCGCCAACGCCGTCGACGTCTCGGGTAGCACCGGCTCGCACGCGGCGCAGGTCGTCCAGGCCGCCCGCGAGTCCTTTGTGGATGGATGGCAGCGGGCCATGTGGGCGGGAGCGGCCGTCATGGTGGTGTTGTCCGTCTACGTCGCCGTGCGAGGCCCGAAGAACCGGGTGCGCTCTGCGGAGGACGACGACGCCGAGACCGGTCTCAGGTCGAGCCGGGTCGAACCAGCCCTGTGACAGCGGCCCCCACCACTGCTCCGCGGCCGGCGAACGAGTCCTCGCGCGAGTGCCCTCGGTCGACCGGGGAGCCGTGTCCCGGCTACGGCCAGAACGACCACCGTGGCCGGCGGTTCGATCACCGGGATGTCGGGCCGAACCGAGCACGTCGCACGAGCCGTCCGCACGAGTTATACCCCCGCAAGAGACCACGGGAACAGTGCTGACCTGCAGAAGCGCTTGATCATGCGAGTGCCCCCGGTGCGACTCGAACGCACACTGGGACGGATTTTGAGTCCACCTGCAAGGCGGGCGATCGACATCACCACTGGCGACTGCGTTCCGTAGTGGCACCGGTTGAGGTGGACCAGGCACGGCAGCACAGCGGTTCATGGACACCTCCATGGACGACCGATCCACAAAGGATGATCAACTAGCGAGGCTGTCGACCAGCTCGGCGGCCCAGCTCGCGAAGAACGATCGAAGTTCCGACACTCGGTCACCGGGGATGGGGAGTTCGCTGTCCTCGAAGCGGGACAGCGTTCCGAGCATCTGCGCGAAGACCGCCATGTCGAACCCCATGTCGACTTCAGCGGCGCGGGCAAGCAGCAGTCCTTTGCCATAACGCTGGACCAGCGCGTAGACGTCCGTGAAGTCGCGTGCTTCCGCACGGTCGAACAGGGCGAGCGCCTTACGGCCGGCCAGCTCCTCCAAGTCGAACGTCGGCCCGATGAAGCTGGCTGTGGGCGGCCTGCTGGGAGGCGTGTCCAGCGCGAGATCGACCACCAACGAATCCGACCCGGAAACCACCAGCCGGCAGAACGTCACCCCGTCCCGCACGCGCCGCACAGACCAACCCCGCTCTTGCGCGGCCGTTTCGAAGGCGTCCCGAGCGACAACAACATTTCCGCTATCGGGACCGGCGAAGAAGTCCAAGTCCTGAGTGGGCCGGTCGGTCAAGGCTTGAGCCACCAGTGCCGCGCCGCCCGCGAGCAGGAACCCCTCGCTCTCCGCAAGACCGAAGAACACCCTGGCCACCTCGACCTGGAAGTCGGTCAATCCCCCCGGAGACGACTCCTCGGGCATCACGCGGCGTCTGCCCCGGCACGACCGACAACCGAGGACCAAGCGGCTCGGACGTCACGAGGAAGGACGAGTTCGTCCCACAAGTCGACGAGAAGAGCACCGTCCACGTACGTGATCACGTCCTCCGGCCCACCCTCGCGAAGCACGATCTCGTAGACGCGCGCGCGTTCGGACCGGCTGGCCAGGTTGAACCGTCGTTCCGGCGCGGACCAGTTCAGGTGGATCGGCAAGGTCACGGTGGACAACGCCCGATCCACCGAAAGCCGGGGAAGCTCGCTCAACGTGAAAACCGTGCGACCACGCGAAGTCACGTGCTCGACCACCCGGGGCACAGCCGCGACCGCCAACTCGTGGCCTGCTTCGGCCAGCAGTCGGCCCAACGTATCCGCTGTGGGTGATTTGCGTCCGTGCTCGTACGCGGACAACGTCGGTCGCGAAGTGCCCGCCCGACGCGCCAACTCCTCCTGGGTCAACCCCGCGGCGAGCCTCGCTCGAACAAGCATCTCCGCCGGCGTGTCCGACATGAGTCCTCCAGTAACGTATCCAAAGGGATACGTTACCCCGCGAGGTGGACCGACGCCAACGCGCACCCAGCCCTGCGCCCGTCCAGCGCGGCCACCGGGGGACAAGATCGGCCCTTGGCCGGAAGAGTGCAGGCCAGGGGCCGAACCGAAGTGTGTTGCGATGTGCCCCCGGTGCGACTCGAACGCACACTGGACGGATTTTGAGTCCGCTGCCTCTGCCGATTGGGCTACGGGGGCCGGCGGGAGCACTGTACTCGATCAGCTCGCCCGGCCGCCGTTCGGGGTGGCGGCCGGGCTCGGGGCGGTCAGGAGCGGACCAGGCGGCTGATCGCGGCGGACGCTTCGGCGATCTTCTCCTCCGCCACCTCGCCGCCCTCGGCCACGGCCTGGGCCACGCAGTGCTTCAGGTGCTCGTCGAGCAGCCCCAGGGAGACCGCCTGCAACGCCTTCGTCGCGGCGGAGATCTGGGTCAGCACGTCGATGCAGTACTCGTCGTTCTCGACCATCCGCTGGAGGCCCCGGACCTGGCCCTCGATGCGGCGCAATCGCTTGAGGTACGCGTCCTTGTCCGCCGTGTAACCGAGCATCGCTCCCCCGACCTTCCCTACCCTGGGCGGGTATCCGAGTCCAGGATAGGCCACTCGACCGGGTGTGACCGGCACCACGGGGTGACGGCGTGCGGGCCGCACATTTCGGCTGGTGCGGTTTGTGTCGCGAAATGACCCGTCCGGGGGCATCAGTCACATTT
>JASLAV010000904.1 GCA_030146905.1 Lentzea sp.
GCGGTGGCCCTGCTGCCGTGGCTGAAGTACCCGGCCAACCCGCCCGCGGTGGGCGACCCGGACACGGTGAACCACCGGACCGCGCTCTACCTGGGTGTGGTGGTGGCCGGTCTGGCGATCGTGTGGGGCGCGAGCTGGCTCGCCGAGCGGCTGCGCGCGCAGTCGCAACCGGTGCGCGTCACGGCGGTGCTGCTCGCGGTGACCGCGGCCGTCGCGGTGGTGCTGGTGGCGTTCCCCGCGCCCCCGGACACGATCCCCGCGGACATGCCGGTGAACGTGCTGTGGCAGTTCCGGCTCAGCTCGCTCGCCCAGCTGGCCACGCTCCACGTCGGTCTCGGCGTGGTGTTCGGCCTGCTGGTCGACCCGGCGACGCGCAGGAAGAAGGCCGCCACCGAGACGGCTGTCGCCTGATGGTGCGGGGTGGCCGCGGCCACCCCGCACAGGCGCCGTCAGCGCACGACGCCAGTCTGGGCCGGCGGCGGTTGCGGACCTAGAGCGCCTTCAGCACGTCCAGGTCCACGCCGACCAGCGAGTCGCGGAAGATCCGCCTCTCCCCCGCCGGCACCTCGACGTCGCAGGGCACCACGAGCACGGTGCACCCGGCCGCGACCGCGGCGGCCACACCGGTCGGCGAGTCCTCGATCGCGACACACCGCGTGGGATCCACGGACAGCAGCCGCGCCGCCTTCAGGTACGGCTCCGGCAGCGGCTTGTTCAGCCCGTCCACCTCGTCGCCGCACACGGTGACGTCGAACAGGTCCCGCCCGATCGTGTCCAGCGCGACCTCGGTCAGCGACCGCTCGGTGGACGTCACCAGCGCCATCGGCACACCGGAGGCACGCACCGCGCGCAACGCGTCCTGAGCGCCCTCACGCCACGGCAGACCGGCGCGGAACACCTCCTCGGTGCGGCGCGAGATCCACGCGGCGCCGTCGGCCATGTCGGTCTCGGTGGGCTCGATGCCGACGTCGGCGAACAGCAGGCGCATCGTGGTCGGCACGTTGCTGCCGACCATGCGCTCACGGGTCTCCGGCGACAGCACGCCGCCGAGCTTCTCCGCGTACTCGTAGAGCGGGATGTCCCACAGCTTCTCGGAGTCGAGCAGCGTGCCGTCCATGTCCCACAGAACGGCCTGCAAGTCAGACATTGAAGTACTTCGCCTCCGGGTGGTGCGCCACGAAGGCGTCGGTGGACTGTTCCGGGTGCAGCTGGAGTTCCTCGGACAGCGAGACGCCGATGCGCGCGGGGTCGAGCAGCTCGACGATGCGCGCGCGGTCCTCCATCTCGGGGCAGGCCCCGTAGCCGAAGGAGTAGCGCGCGCCGCGGTAGCCGAGCTTGAAGTACTCCTCGACGTCGGCGGGGTCCTCCGCGGCGACGGACTCGCCGGACGGCCAGACGAGCTCCTCGCGGATCCGCCGGTGCCAGTACTCGGCCAGCGCTTCGGTGAGCTGGACCCCCAGTCCGTGGACTTCCAGGTACTCACGATACGCGTTCTTGCCGAACAGCTCGTTCGCGTAGTCGGCGATCGGCTGGCCCATCGTCACCAGGTGGAACGCGATGACGTCGGCCTCGCCCGCCTCGCGCGGACGCCAGAAGTCCGCCAGGCAGAGCCTGCGATCCCTCTTCTGGCGCGGAAAACCGAACCGGAAGCGCTCCGGCGAGTCCGCCGACGGCTCTCGCAGGACGATCAGGTCGTTGCCGTCGGAGACGCACGGGAAGTAGCCGTACACGACGGCGGCGTGGGCAAGAACACCTTCCGTGGCAAGGCGTTCCATCCAGTAGCGCAGGCGCGGGCGTCCCTCGGTCTCGACCAGCTCGTCGTAGGTCGGGCCATCACCGCGCGCGCCCTTCAGGCCCCACTGGCCCATGAACGTCGCCCGTTCGTCGAGCAACGCGGAGTACTCCGCGACCGGGATGCCCTTCACGACACGGCTGCCCCAGAACGGTGGCGCCGGAATCGGGTTGTCGGTGGCGACGCCGGAACGGCCCGCCACCGCTTCTTCCTCTGCCACGGCGGTTTTGCGGGCCGCCGCGATGCGCAGCGCCCGTTCGCGGCGAGCCTTGCGCTCCGCGGCCTTGGCCTCCGCCTCCGGGTCGGTCGGCGGGGTCTCGCCGCGCTTGGCCGCCATGATCGCGTCCATCAGCCGCAGGCCCTCGAAGGCGTCCCGCGCGTAGCGGACGTCGCCGGAGTACATCTCGGTCAGGTCGTTCTCGACGTACGCGCGGGTCAGCGCCGCACCGCCGAGCAGCACCGGCCACCGCGCGGCGACACCCCGGGAGTTCATCTCCTCGAGGTTCTCCTTCATGATCACGGTCGACTTGACCAGCAGGCCGGACATGCCGATCGCGTCGGCGCGGTGTTCCTCCGCGGCCTCCAGGATCGCGGTGACCGGCTGCTTGATGCCGATGTTCACGACCTCGTAGCCGTTGTTGGACAGGATGATGTCGACGAGGTTCTTGCCGATGTCGTGGACGTCGCCCTTGACGGTCGCGAGCACGATGCGACCCTTGCCACCGTCGTCCGACCGCTCCATGTGCGGTTCGAGGTGCGCGACGGCGGTCTTCATGACCTCGGCCGACTGCAGCACGAACGGCAGCTGCATCTGGCCGGAGCCGAAGAGCTCGCCGACGGTCTTCATGCCCGCCAGCAACGTGTCGTTGATGATCTGCAACGCCGGGCGCTCGTCCAGCGCCGCGTCGAGGTCGGCCTCCAGGCCGTTGCGCTCGCCGTCGACGATCCGGCGCTCCAGGCGTTCGAACAACGGCAGGGCCGCGAGCTCCTCGGCGCGGGAGGCCGAGTTCGACTTCGTGGTGACGCCCTCGAACAGCTCCATCAGCCTCTGCAGCGGGTCGTAGCCCTCGCGGCGGCGGTCGTGGACGAGGTCCAGCGCGACGGCGCGCTGCTCGTCGGGGATGCGCGCCATCGGCACGATCTTGGCCGCGTGCACGATCGCGGTGTCGAGCCCCGCCTGCACGCACTCGTGCAGGAACACGGAGTTCAGGACCTGGCGCGCGGCCGGGTTGAGCCCGAAGGAGACGTTCGACAGGCCCAGCGTCGTCTGCACGTCCGGGTAACGCCGTTTGAGCTCGCGGATCGCCTCGATCGTCTCGACGGCGTCGCGCCGGACCTCCTCCTGGCCGGTGGAGATCGGGAACGTCAGGCAGTCGACGATGATGTCGCTGGTCCGCATTCCCCAGTTCTTCGTGAGGTCCTCGATGAGCCGGACGGCGACGCGGACCTTCCACTCCCTGGTGCGGGCCTGACCCTCCTCGTCGATGCACAGCGCCACCACGGCCGCGCCGTGCTCCGAGACGAGCCGCATGATCTTCTGGAAGCGGGAGTCGGGTCCGTCGCCGTCCTCGTAGTTCACCGAGTTGACGGTGCAGCGGCCGCCGAGGCACTCCAGACCCGCCTGCAGCACAGCGGGTTCGGTCGAGTCGAGCATGATCGGCAACGTGGACGCGGTGGCCAGCCTGGACGCCAGCGCGCGCATGTCCGCCTCGCCGTCGCGGCCCACGTAGTCGATGCAGAGGTCGATCAGGTGGGCGCCCTCGCG
>JASLAV010001166.1 GCA_030146905.1 Lentzea sp.
GGTCCGCGGGTGCGGGTGGAAGCCGAACTCGGTGCCCGGCGCGGTGAACACGACCAGCAGGTCGGGCTCGTCCGCCACGACCCTGGTCGGGGTGACCGCCCACGGCATGCCGTGCAACACCTCGCGGCGCAACGCCACGTCCCCCGGTCGGAAGTGCCCCATGGTGCTCAGGTTAGGCGAGAGCGCGCCGCAGCCTGGTGAGGGCGACCTCGCGGCGGGGGTCGGTGCGGGGTAAGAGCCGTGCCAGGCGTTGCAGGACGGTCGCGTCCTCCGACACCAGTCCGAACGCCCACAGCGCCTCGACGTCGCCGTGTTCGAGCACGACCGAGCGCAGCGCGACCGCCAGCTCGTCCCGTTCCTCGCGCACCACCGGCGCCTCGGACCGGGGGAGCAGCTCACCCCGGTACGCCGCCGCGGCCGTTCCGACGTCACCCGCGCGCAGCGCCTCCCGCACCGCCAGGAAGTCACCGCGCACATCGGCCGACAGCCGGTAAGGCCTGGTCAGCAGCACCCCGCCCAGCTGCGCGCGCAGCCGGTGCAGCTCGGCTCGCACGGTCGTCGGGTTGCCGCGCTCGCCGTAGAGCCGCAGCGCGAGCTGGTCGGCGGACAGCCTGCCGTGCAGCGTCAGCGCGCACAGGATCTCCGCGTGCCGCAACGAGATCGGCACCTCGCGCCCGTCCAGCACGACCTTGGGCTCCGGCAGCAGGAACGACAGCGACAGCACACTGCGCCTGACGTGGCGCTGCCTCGGCACGCGCAGCAGGTAACCCTCGGCGAGGGGCTCCAGGACCGCCTCACGGCCGTCGTCCAGCAGCACGCGGCCACTGGAGACGTCCACGCGCGGCGGCAGCAGCCCGTACGGCTCGACGGCGACCACGCGTCCGCTGGGGCTGAGCAGCGCTCCGGGCTCGCCGCGCAACGCGATCAGGTGGCGCATGTTGCGCGCACGCAGTTCCTCGTCTCGTGCGTGCATCCTGGCGAGCATCTCCGACTCCGCGAGCCGGGCCGACGCGGACACCAGCGCCACCATCGACGGGTGGACCGTGTCGATCGGACCGCTGAGGTCGACGACACCGATCGTCCTGCCGCTGTCGGGGTCGCGGATCGGGCACGCCGCGCACGTCCAGTGGTGGTAGGTCCTGACCAGGTGTTCCGCGGAGTGGACCGTGACGGGCGAGTTCACCGCCAGCGCGGTGCCCATCCCGTTCGTCCCCGCGGCACCCTCCGACCAGAGCGTTCCCTCGGCCAGCCCGACGTCCTCGGCGCTGCTGCGGGTCTCCTTGGCACCCTCGCACCACAGGATGTGGCCCTGCGCGTCGGTGACGATCATGATGTGCCCGGCTTCCTCCGCGAAGCCCAGCAGCGTCTCGCGCAGCACCGGCAGGCTCGAGTGGAGCGGATGCCGTTCGCGCAGATCGGGCAGCTCGTCGGCGGCGAACACGGTCGGGGCGGTGTGCAGGTCCGGATCGACGTTGGCGGCGAGTGACCGCTGCCACGAATCGGAAATCACCGAGCGTGGCGAACCAACCGTGCGAGTGCCACTCAGCACGGCTTCCCTTACGCGACTCAGCAACAGTGCGTGTTGCCCTGGGTCGAGGGTCACTGATCCGTCCACGGCTTGCAACGAGCATGCAACGTTCTGCTGCCTACTTTCTCATTTCCCCCACCCCAGTGTTCCATCGGCCATCTTCCGCAGGAGTCGAGAATGACGCAGTACGCGGCACCGGGGCAGCCCGGCAGCGTGGTCGCGTACCGAGCGAGGTACGACCACTTCATCGGCGGAGACCACGTGTCGCCCGTGTCCGGTCAGTACGTGGAGAACGTGTCGCCGGTGACCGGCGAGGTGTTCACCGAGGTCGCCCGCGGCACCGACGCCGACCGCGCACGAGCCCTGCACGCGGCCAGCGGCGCCGCGCGGGCGTGGGGGAGCACGACGGCACGTGAGCGCGCCACGGTCCTGGGCGAGGTCGCTGACCGGGTGGAGGAGCACGCGACCGAACTCGCCGTCGCCGAGACCTGGGACAACGGCAAGCCCGTCCGCGAGGCGCTGGTCGCCGACGTCCCGATGCTGATCGAGCAGTTCCGCCAGTTCGCCGCCGTCATCCGCGCCGAGGTGGGCGAGGTCGAGCAGCTCGGCCGCGACACCTGCGCCTACCGCTCGTACCAGCCGCTCGGCGTGGTGCACGAACGCCTCTCCTGGACGTTCCCGCTGATGAACGCGGGCCGCGTGCTCGCACCCGCGCTCGCCGCCGGCAACGCCGTCGTGCTGGAGCCCGCCCTGCAGACGCCGGCGTCCATCCACGTCCTGCTCGACGTGATCGCCGACCTGCTGCCGCCGGGGGTGGTGAACGTGGTCACCGGATCCGATGACCACCCGGTCGTGTCAGGCCGGTGCCCGAACATCTTCTTCTCGGACGTGACCGCGCAACGCGACAACTTCCTGGACAAGGCCCTGGAAGGCTTCGCGATGTTCGCGGCGAACCAGGGCGAGATCCCCATGGCGCCGTCGCGCGCGCTGATCCAGACCGCCGTCTACGAGGAGCTGCTGCACCTGGCCACCGAGCGCACCCGGCAGTTGCGGCTCGGGGACCCGCTCGACACCGACACCATGGTCGGTGCTGTCGTCTCGCTTGAGCAGCGTGATCGAGTGCTTGCTTACGTCGAGAGCGGCAAGGCTGAGGGGGCGCGTCTGGTGCTGGGCGGGGAGGCTTCCGGTCACTACGTTCAGCCGACGATTTTTGAAGGTGACCACCGGTCTGCCGTGTCGACCGCCGCTGTGCTCGGTCCTGTTGTGTCGGTGATGCGGTTCGACGACCGGGACGACGCTGTGAAGATCGCCAATGATGGTGCTGTTCAGCTTGGGGCCGGGCTTTGGTGTCGTGACATCGCTTTGGCGCACAACGTCGGGCATGAGTTGGCCGCTGAGCGGGTTTGGGTCAACAACTACTACGCGTATCCGGCCAACACCGCCGCTCTTGCCGAGTACCGGCGGGTCAAGCACCTGCTGGTCAGCTACTCGGATCGTGGGCAGGGGTATTTCTAGTCCTTCCACGGCATCTGTGGGCTGTTCTGGGTTTCCAAGCTGCGGGGCTCCGCCCCGGACCCCGTCAGCTGATCAAGGACCGGCCAGCGCGGCGGGCGGGTTGATGGCACGCCGGTTGCTTACCGCGGCCGCGCGTTGCGTAGATGGGGCGCGTTCGGTGTGGGGTGGTCCCGTCACGAGCAGCGCAAGAGGCAGCCACACCCGAG
>JASLAV010000944.1 GCA_030146905.1 Lentzea sp.
GACGTTGACGCGCAACGGCGGCACCATCGGTGTGTCGATCCCCATGTTCACCGACTCCAACGGCGGGCAGGGCAGCAGTCCGTCCGCTCCCGGGCGGGTGACGCTGTTCCGCGACGGCGTGAAGTTCGGCGAGACCACGAACCATCGTCTGCGCTTGCAAGATCACGGCCTGACGATCTCGCAGCCGGCGAGCGCGGTGAATTCAATTCCCTGCCCCAGGTAAATCGAATTCGCAGACCGCACGGTCACGGCCGCTTGGTCAACTGGAACGAAGGGTCATCCACGCCGGGGTGACCCCTCGTTCCGTTAGTGGACCTCGATGGAGGAATTGTTCTTCTTTTCGGCGACTATTTGTCGGCGCGAACCGGTTACGGCAAGTGCCACGTTCGTTACAGGTTGTGGCACACGTCATGGTGGCTTGGTTTCGGCAGAACGCCGCCGCATCATGTGCATCGGCGCCTGGCCTGGGGGTCAAGCGTGTCTGGGGTTGCGTTTCGCGAGGAGGCGGGTAGACGCCCGCGCGGACGCCTGATGGGGGAGGTCACGGGTGAGAGCTCGTTCTCGCATGCTTGTTCCGGGGGTGCTCGGCGCTGCCGCTGCACTGGGTTTCAGTTCGTTGCTCGTCTTCGGTGGCGGAACGTCCGCGCTGGCAGAGGATCCGCAGCCGGACCTCGTCGAGAACTTCGACTATCCCGGTGCCGCCGAAATCGAGGCAGAGCGCGGCATCAAGCTGAAGAAGGGTGACGGCCACATCCTGTTCGTGCAGTGCGCCGACGGCCAGAACCAGCTGAAGGTCGAGAGCACGGCGTTCGCGTCACCGAAGAACCTCTTCTGCTTCAAGGTCGTGGGAGCCTCCGGCCACATCACGATGGAGCTTGAAGAGGCCTACCTGGTGCACGGAAACGACTACAACGTGGTCGCGAAGTGGACCGCGGAGGACGGCACCGTGCACAGCACGACGCTGCGCAAGAACGCGCCGACCGGCATTGGTGAAGGCGTCACCGGCACGCCCGGCTCGCTGATCGAGTTCAATGCGACCCGGTAAGCGCATCAGCGCGGTCGCGCTGACCTTCGCCGCCGCAGCGGCGTTTGTGATCCCGGCTTCCGCCGTCGTCGGCGGAGCCACGGTGCCGGAGGGCACGCACCCGTTCATCGCGAAGATCGACGTGGGCGACCGCGAGCGCACTTGTACGGGCGCACTGGTCGACCCGTTCTGGGTCGTCACGGCCAAGAGTTGCGTGGCCGGCACCGCGAGCAAGATCGTCGCGACCGTCGGTCGCACGAACGTGGCCCAGACCTCCGGCGTCGCCCGCGACGTGTCGGCTGTCGTGCCGCGGCCGGACCGCGACCTCGCGCTGCTCAGGCTCAAGCAACCGATCATGGAGATCTCTCCGGTGAAGGTCGGCACGGTCACCGCAGGGGAGACGGTCCAGGTCCCCGGCTTCGGGCACACCGCCGAGGGCTGGACGACCGAGCAGCTGTACCAGGCCGCGTTCGCCGTCGGCTCGGCCACCACCACCGGCATCGCCATCACCGGTGAGTCGAAGGGCCTGTGCCGCGGTGACGCCGGAGCCCCGCTGCTCAACCAGCGCGGCGAAATCGTCGGTGTCGGAAGCACTTCGTGGCAGGGCGGCTGCTTCGGTGTCGCCGACACGCGGACGGGTGCGACCGGCAGCCGGTACGACAACATCAACGACTGGGTGAAGACGCACGTCCACCGCACCGTGATGTTCAAGAACAACCTGACCGGCCGCTGCATGCTGCACTGGTCGGGCAACACCGCCGACGGTTCACCGGTGCAGCAGTTCGACTGCGTGTCCGCGTACTACGACCAGGCGTGGACGCTGAGGCCGGTCGACGGCGGCTTCCAGCTCCGCAACGGTCTCTCGGACCGCTGTGTGTCCGCTCGCACCGCGAACGACACCTACGGCACCGAGGTGTGGGCCAAGGACTGCTCCGACAGCAGCACCCTGCAGAGGTGGCAGGTCGACAAGGTCGCGAACGGCACGCAGCTGCGCAACGTCCAAACCGGACTCTGCCTGGCCGTGTGGCACGGCACGCCGCACAACGGCGCGCCGGTGACCGAGCAGATCTGCGAGCCCGCCTACGCCGACCAGGTGTGGACCGAGCTGCCCGCGTAACCGAGTCCAGAAACACGTGAGGCCGACCGCGAACGCGGCCGGCCTCACGTGTTTCTGGTTCTTACTCGGCGGCGAGCCGATCTTCCGCACGGACGAGCACCCGTGCCGTCCAGCTCTCCGGATCGTCGCCGCCCGCCTTCAGCGTCTCAGCGACCGGGTCGCCCAGCGCCGTGGCGAGTGCTTCGAGCGCGACCCGGCGTTCCACCTCGTCGGTGTTGTCCGGGTAGGCGAGCTCGAGCAACCGCGCGAACATGGCGGTGTCGGTGTGCGTGCGCAGGTAGTCGCCCGCCGCCGAGATCGCGATCAGCCGGATCTCGCCGAGCAGGTCCCACTCGACGCCGTCGAGGAACGTCCGCACCTCGTCGACATAGGACTCGGTGAGACCCCAGAACGTGCACAGGGTCTGCAGCGCCAGCTTGGCGAGCTCGGGATCGCCCGACCGCAGGAAGCTCGCCACGAGTTCCTCGTACTCGGTGGCCGACGATCGGCCGAGCACGTAGAGGAGCCCGTAGGCCTGTTCCTCGTCCTCGGTGGTCCGCAGCAACGCGGCCACCTCGGTGATCTCCTGCTTGCGCACCTGGCCCTGCTTGGCCCGGTCGACGAGCTCGTCGAGGTTCATCATGATCCCTACCTCGGGACGAACTTCTCGGACAGGTCCAGCATCCTACTGGCCCTGCTCAGGTCCGCCTGTGCAGCGGCCTTCTCCGCCGCACTCTTGCCTGCGTCGTTGAGCACCTTCTTCGAGGCGTCGATGACCTTCATCAGACCGTTCTGCGCGTCGCGGACCTCGTGCACGTGGTTCCACGGAACACCGTTGGGCTTGAGCTTGACGATCTCGCCCTTGAGCTCCCGCGCTGCCGCCTGCAGATCGCGTTGAGTGATGTGCGTGGCGATGTTGTTGAGCTTGACGCGGAACGGACCCGAGGCGACCTTGCTGAACCGCGGGATGTGCACCGCGAAGCCGAGCAGCCTGCCGATCGGCTTGCCCAGCCTGCCCAGACCCGCACCGACTCCCATCTCCTGGAAGCGCAACACGTAGTGAGGGCCGCCCGGCGTCGCCGAGATCGTCGCGTTGATCTGGTCCCTCAACGTGCCACCGCACGCCTCCGGACGGTCGTCGCAGTAAGCCTGCATGAGCAGCTCGGCAGCGAGCGGGTCGTTCTCCAGGCTGTTGAAGTCGATGTTGCTGCCGTCCCCGGCGAGCCAGATGTCGAAGTCGTGCACCAGTCCGACGCACGAGCCCGTGCCGATGCTCGCCGGCAGCTTGACACCGTTGAGGTGGCAGGCGCCGTCGAGGTAGTACATCGACGTGCCGTTCTCGAACTCCTCGATGGTGTCGGGCACCTCGTAGTTCTCGAACGCCTCGTCCTGCAGCCTCTGCTCGTTCTCCTCGGCGATGCGCAGGTTGGTCGCGATGGTGAGCGCCTCGGACGCAAGACGCGCGGCCTCGGAGGCCTCCTTGCCGGCCTCGACCGCGGACGCACGGGCCTGTGCGGCGTAGGTGTTCGCGAGAGCCGCGCTACCGCGGGCTTGAACCGCCGAGTTCTCGGCCTGGGCGGCCGAGTTCGACGCCGCGCGCGCCGACTGGTTCGCCTGCGCCTCCGCTGCACGTGCCTGCCGCGCGGACTCCGCGGCCTGCTCGGCAGACGCCTGAGCGTCCGCAGCGGACTGGTTGGCCTGCCTCGCGTACTCGGCAGCCTGATCGGCCGACGCCTGTGCCTCCCTGGCGTAGCGGTCGGCCTCAGCCGCCGCGTTGCGGGCGATCGCGGCGACACGCTGTGCCTCGGCCGCGTTCTTCTGCGCGGTGGCGGCGATCTGGGCGGCGTCGGCGACGTAGCCCTTGACCCTCGCCACGTGCGTGGCGGTGTCCTTGTCCTTGCGCTCGGCCTTGAACCGGCCGGTCTGGAGGAACTCCGTCACGTACGACGGGGGACCGGCGAGCGCGATCTGCGCGGCTGCGCCGACCTCGGTCAGAGGTTGTCCATCGACGGGCAGGTACGCGGACGCGGCCACCCGCTCGTCCTGGATCCTGGCGACGTGCTGGCCCTTGCGGAGGAACTCGTGCTGGTCGGCTTCGGTGCCGTTCAGCGCCCGCTCGGCCGCGGCCTTGGTGGCAGAGCCGCCCTTCTCCATGATCTGAACGATTTTGACGCGGTCGTTCTGGTGCTTGCCCTCGTAGTGCTGCGTGGAGAGGAACGAACCAACTTCGTTGGTGTCTCCCCTCAGTGCCACCACGGCGGCCTTCTTCAGCTCCGCCCTCTCGCCGGTGTCGGCGATGTAGGAAACCCGGGCCCGGTCGTCCTGGGTGGCCGCGGTGGCCCGCTGGGACGACAGGAACTGCAGCGCCTCGTCATCGGTGCCGGTGAGCGCACTGAACGCGATCTGCTTGGTCCAACGGCCACCGGTGCGCAGCAGCGCCGCGGAAGCTCTGCGAGCCTTGGACACCGCGACCTCACGGGCGACGCCCGGCGCGGTTGCGTCGGCGAGCAGCTGCCGAGTCTCGGCGTTGACGCGCGTTTCCTCGGCGTCGTCCCACAGCGGTTCGACGGGCCGGCGGTCGTACTCCTCCTTGGCCGCGACGGCCTCGGCGGTCTTGAGCTCCGTCATCACGGTGAGGCGCTGCTGGTCCGCCTCGCGGGCCTGCTTCTCGACGGCGGCCGCACGGTTGGCGGCCGAAGTCGCGGTGTCGGCCGCGGTGGTCGCCGCGTTGGCGGCGTCGGTGGACCGCTTCGCCGCGGCTGCGGCGTCCTCGGCGGCGTCGGCGGCGTCGAGTGCCGCCTTGGCCGCGTTCTCCGCGTGGGTGGCGGCT
>JASLAV010000946.1 GCA_030146905.1 Lentzea sp.
GCGAACTGCACGTTGAAGCGCCAGAAGTCGATCAGCTCGCACGCCGAGTCGATCTCCGCCTGGATCGCGGTCTTCGACTGGCCGAGCATCGTGGCGGCGTTCAGCGTCTGCCGCCACGGGCCGGCGAGCAGGTCGGCGGCACGCAGGAGGATCGCCGCGCGGTCGTCGAACGACATCGCGCGCCACGCGGGGGCGGCTTCACGGGCGGCCCGCAGCGCGTCGGTCGTGTCCTGCTGGGTCGCGCCGGCGAGCGTGCCGAGGACCGCGCGGTGGTTGTGCGGCTGCACGACGTCGAACCGCTCGCCGCCACCCATGCGCTGCTCGCCGCCGATGGTCAGCGTCAGCTCGAGCGGCTCCTTCTGCAGCTCGGCCAGCTTGGCCTGCAGCTCCGCGCGCTCCGGGGTGCCGGGGGCGTACTGCAGGACCGGCTCGTTGACCGGGGCGGGAACCTGGGTGACCGCGTCCACTCGCAACTCCTCATTCAGTCAGCGTCGGTACGCAAACCGTAAGTCCGCACGAGGTCGCCTCAGTTGTGCAACAGGCCAAGATTCACCAGGTCAGATGTACGATCGAACAGTTATGAGTCTTCGGCACATCCTGATCGCGCTGGGTGATCCACTGGTCGAACTGCAGGTCGCACCCCACGGCCTGGAGGTCGACGTGCGCGATGTCGTGATCATGGACCCGGACGACCCGCCGGACGTCGCCCAGGGCGACCTGGCCCTGCTCATCGGCGCCAGGGGTCGTGCCGCGCTGCCGCTGATCAGGGCGGCGGGACGGGCCAGGGCCGCGGCGGTCGCGGTGAAGGAGTCGTCGCAGGCGCTCGAACAGGCGGCCACGGACGCGGGCGTGGCGTTGCTCGAAGTCCGCCCCGAGGTTCGCTGGGGCCACCTGGAGTCCCTGGCCAAGGGAGTCCTGACCACGACCACCGACGACGGCGAGGTGCTCGGCGACCTGTTCGCGCTCGCGCAGACGATCGCCACCCTGACCGGCGGGATCGTCAGCATCGAGGACACCGCGAGCCGCGTCCTCGCCTACTCCCGCTCGTCCGACGAAGTAGACGAGCTTCGCCGGCTCTCCATCCTCGGCCGCCAAGGCCCCGAGCCCTACCTCAAGATGCTGCGCGAATGGGGCGTCTACAACCTGCTGCGCTCGGGGGAGGAGGTCGTGCGCATCGACGAACGCCCCGAGCTCGGCATCCGCCGCCGCATCGCCGTCGGCATCCACGCCGGCGCTCAGCCGCTCGGCACGATCTGGGTGCAGGAGGGCGACCAGCCGCTGAACGACCAGGCGGAACGCGCGTTGCTCGGCGCGGCCCGCGTCACCGCCCCGCACCTGATCCAGCAGCGCAACCAGCCCACGTCGAGGTTCCGCGAGAACCTCCTCGCCGCGCTGCTCACCGGCCGCATGGACGCGGCCACCGTCGCGGGGCAGATCGGCGCCGACCCGAAGAAGCCCGCCGCGGTCGTGGTGTTCGCGCTGCGCGGCGGCGAGGTCGACCGCAGCGAGCACGAGCTGCGCCGCGCCGAGATGACCGGCCTGATCTCCGTGCACGCGGCGGCCTACCGGCGCAGTGCCCTCGTGAGCGAGTCCGGCGGCCGCACCTACGTCCTGCTCCCCGACCTCGCCCCGAACGCCCAGCTCCTCAGCCTGACCAAGGAGATCGTCACCACGGCCCGCCGCCACCTGCACACCAACGTGCAGGCCGCCGTCGGCTCGACGGTGTCCACACTGGACGACGCGCAGATCTCCCGGCAGGAGGCCGAACGCGTGCTCGACGCGATGGCCCGCGACCTCGACGCCGAGGTGGCCACGCTCGCCGACGTCCGCTCCCAGGTGCTGGTGAGCGAGATCCTCGCGTTGCTCCAGGACAACCCCCGGATCCGCGATCCCCGGATCGACGCGCTGGACCCCGAGCTCGCGAAGTCGTTGCTGGCCTACCTCGACGCGCTGGGGGACGTGCGGGCCGCGGCGGCCAGGCTGCACGTCCACCCCAACACGCTGAGGTACCGGCTCAAGCGGATCGACCTGGACCTGGACGACCCGCTCGTCCGGCTCGTCGCCCAGCTTCAGCTCAGGATGCGGTAGAGCAGCGCCCGTTCCGCGATCGTCCACGTGGTCGTGGTGAGCAGGTACAGCCCGGCTGCCAGCGGGAGGTAGGCCGCCACCAGGATCGTCCCGAACGGCAGCACCTTCACCAGCCCGGTCATGAACCCCGGTGCGGGCGTGGCGGTCATCCGGGACTGCTGCCACTTCACGGTCACGTAGGCCACGACGGCCAGCAAACCGAACAGCACGAAGAACACCCACGCGAAGCCGCTGGTGAAGTGCGTGCCGAGCGAGACGCCGAACAACGTGCCGTCCAGCAACGGGTTCGGGGTCGTGACGACCTGGTACATGACCATGAAGAACGGGACGGTCGCGAGCATCGGCAGCATGCCGGCGAACATCGACACGCCGTTGCTCTTGTAGACCTTCTGCGACTCCTCCGAGAACCGCACCAGGTCCTTGCCGTACTTCTTCTGCAGCTTCTGGATCTCCGGCGCGAGCTTGGCCTTGGCCTTCTCGCCGCGCACGGCCGCGCGGTAGAAGGGGTGCAGCGCGAGCCGCACGACGATGGTGAACACGACGATGGCGAGCGCGGGCATGCCGAAGCCCGCCAGGGCAGCGCCCAGGTCAGCGAACAAGGGAGGTTTCTCCGTCTTGGGTCGGGAAGTGCGGGACGTGTCAGAACGTCCGGCATCCCGGTGCTCGTGGACGGGGCCTGCCTGCGGCGTCGGGGTTGCGCAGCCGCAGTTGTGCTGTTCGTTGCGCTCGTTCACGGATCGCGAGCGACCGCGCCGGTGCCACCGACAGCGGCACCAGCGCGACGACCACGATCAACGCGAGGGCGAGCGCGGTCACGGCCGCGACGACCTCGGTCGGCGAGGAGAACAACGTGAAGGCGTAGAGGGCGGGCAGGAAGACCGCGAGCACCAACAGCGCTCGTTGCTTGGTCTCCGGCCGCCACATGCC
>JASLAV010000964.1 GCA_030146905.1 Lentzea sp.
GTCACCGGTGCGGCAGGCCTGGGCCTGCTAGCCATGCCAGCAGGCGCAGGCCAGCCACCATCACTGCCGGGCGTCTCAGCGGAGGCGCTCGTCGAACAGGTCCTGACGAGCAAGCCGGGCGCGTTCGGCGGCACCGTGGAGGTCGACAACAAGCTCGGCCTCCCGTCCATCGCCGAGATCCCGCAGCTCGCCGACGGCAAGCACAGCGCGCGGATCTGGACCGACGGCAACGGCAAGCTCCGGCTCGCCCTGCCCAACGGCCAGTCCGAGCAGACCATCGTCGACGACGGCAAGACCACGTGGTCCTGGAACTCCGAGGACAACGAGGTCACGAAGTCCGAGCACAAGGCCGACAGGCCTGAAGCGAAGGACGAGCGAACGGCGGTCGACCCGGCCACCGCGGCCAAGGAGATCGTCGGCCTGACCAAGGAGTTCAGCGACATCACCGTCGACGGCACCGCGCGCGTCGCGAACCGTGCCGCCTACGAGCTCGTGCTGACCCCCAAGGCCAGCGAGAAGACCCTGATCCGCGAGGTGCGGATCGCCGTCGACTCCGAGCTCAAGATGCCGCTGCGGGTCGCGGTCCTGACGAACGGCACGGCGGAACCGGCCGGCACGGTCGGCTTCCGCGAGATCAACGTCGGCCCGCAGGACTCGAAGCTCTTCGAGTTCACCCCGCCGGCCGGCGCCGAGGTCACCACGCCGGAGGCCAAGGAGCAGCGCGGCGACAAGCCGGAGGCCGGCTTGGAGCAGGCACTGCAGGGTGAGAACCCGCAGGTGTTCGGCACTGGCTGGGACACGGTCGTCGGCGCGAGGATCCCTGCCGAGGCCATGACCCAGGTTCCCGCCGAGGCGCAGGGTCTCGTCGACCGGTTCACCAAGAAGGTCGACGGCACCTGGGGCAGCGGCAAGCTGTTCACGACCAAGGTCGCGACGATCCTGATCGCGGACGACGGCCGTGTCGTCGCGGGCGCCGTGCCCGAGCAGGTCCTGTTCGACACGATCGGACAGGTGAAGTGACCACCTCGACCAGCGCGCCGGTGACAGCACCGACGAAACCGGCTGTCGCCGCGCGGACCAGGGGTCTGCGCAAGGAGTACGGGAGCACGGTCGCCGTGGACCGCGTGGACCTGGAGCTGCCGGAAGGTGCGGTGCTCGGCATGCTCGGCCCCAACGGGTCGGGCAAGACGACCACGATCCGGATGCTGCTCGGACTGGTCCGCCCCACGCAGGGGGAGATCGAACTGCTCGGCAGGCCGCTTCCGGAGGGGGCCGAGCAGTCGCTGCCGCACGTGGGCGCGCTGGTCGAGGGTCCGGGGTTCCACCCGTTCCTCAGCGGGCGGGAGAACCTGATCCGCTGTGCCGCGTTCGAACCGCTCCTGCCGAAGAAGCAGATCAAGCAGGCCGTGGAGGACGCCATCGAACGCGTCGGGCTCGCCCAGGCGGCCCACCGCAGGTACCGGGGGTACTCGCTCGGCATGAAGCAGCGTCTCGGCCTCGCCGGGGCGTTGCTCGTGCCGCGCAAGCTGGTCGTGCTCGACGAGCCGACCAACGGACTCGACCCGGCGGGCACCCGCGAGATCCGCAAGATCATCGCGGAGCTGCACGGAGCCGGCAGCACCGTCCTCGTCTCCAGCCACCTGCTGAGCGAGGTCGAGGCGACCTGCACGCACGTCGCGGTTCTGCACCGCGGAACCGTTGTCGCGCAAGGGGAACTGACCGAGCTGCTGCAGGCGGGCGGATCGGCGCTCCAGGTGATCACGCCGGACGTCGAGACCGCGCTCAGCGCACTGCGGCAGGCCAAGATCTCCGCGCGTCCGCTGAACGAGGGCCTGCGCATCGAGCTCGCGGGGACGAGCGCGCCGCAGGTGATCGAGACGCTCGTCAAGGCGGGTGCGCGGGTCTTCGAGGCGACGCGGTGGAAGACGGGTCTGGAGGAGCTGTTCGCGCGGCTCACCGAGGCCGAGGAGGCCGAGCGCGGGATGTCCGCTGTGGACACCCTGGACGGGGGCTCGCGATGATCACGCGCCAGTTCGGTTCCGAGGTGCGCTGGATGCTGCGCAGGCCGCGGACGCTCATCGGGTTGTTCGGCCTGGTCCTGGTGCCGATCGTCATCAGCTTCGGCGTCTGGACGGCCGGCGACGAGAGCGGCGGTCCCGGGCTCGCCGCGATACTGCAGGGCAACGGCCTGGTCGTGCCGATCTTCACGTTGTTCCTGTCGCTCAACCTGCTGCTGCCGCTGGTGGCGTCGATCTGGGCGGCGGACGGCCTCGCGGGCGAGGCGCAGCACGGCACGTTGCGCGGCCTGCTGGTCGCGCCGGTGTCCCGTGTGCGGCTGCTGTTCGTGAAGCTGTTCGGGCTCGCCGCGATGTCACTGATCGCCGTCACGCTGATGGCCGTCGTCGGGATCATCGCCGGCACGGCGTTCCTCGGCACCGACGGCATGATGACGCTCTCCGGCACGACACTGGACACCGGTGAGGGCCTCGTGCGCATCGCCCTGTTCATCGTGCTGGTGACGTTCCAGATGGTGTCGATCGGCGCGGTGGCCCTCGCGGTCAGCTCGACGACAGAGCACCCGCTGGTGGTGCAGGCCGCGACGATGACGACGATCATCGTGTTCCAGGTGCTGGGGCAGTTCTCCTCACTGGACTGGCTGCACCCGTTCCTGATCACGACCGGGTTCCCCGGGCTGATCGACGTGATGCGGGACCCGATCCCGCTCGACCAGATCTGGGACAGCACGCTGCTCGCGGGCTGCTACCTGCTGATCGGCACGGGCCTGGCGGCGATCCGCCTGGTCACGAAGGACAGCTAGCGCCGGAACCCGCCCTCGCTGTTGATCACCTGACCGGTGATCCACTCGGCGTCGTCGGTGCAGAGCCAGGAGACCAGCCGGGCGGCGTCGTCCGGCTGGCCCCAGCGCTTCAACGGCATCCGCTCGTTCACGAACGAAGCCAGCTCCGGTCCGGCCCAGCCGGTGTCGGTCGGGCCGGGGTTCACCGCGTTGACGGTGATGCCCCGGTCCGCCAGCTGGTGCGACACCGTCTCCACGATCGCGTGCAGCGCGCCCTTCGACGCCGCGTACGCCACCTCCCCCGGCATCGGCCCGAGGTTCTGGCCGGAGGTCATGAACACGATCCGGCCGCCGCGCTCGCCCTTCCAGTGGCGGGCAAACGCTTGCGCGAGCAGGATCGACGACCGCGTGTTCACCGCGTAGTGCGCGTCGAGCATCGCCGCGTCCAGTTCGCCCAGCGCACCGTCGAAGCCACTGCGCGCGTGGTTGCACACCAGGACGTCCACTCTCCGGTACGCCTCGAACGCCGCGTCCACCAGCGGTTCCGGCGCGTCCGGTGAAGCGAGGTCGACGCCGGCGTGCTCGACGCGGCCGCCGAGACCCGCGATCACCTCGTCGATCGAGTCGGCGCCCCACTCCTGTGCCGCGTCGTGCGGAACGTGGTGCTGCACGAAGAGGTCCGCACCGAGCGAGGCCAGCCTCGACGCGATGGCATAGCCGATCCCCTGCCGCCTGCTCACGCCGGTGACCAGCGCGACTCGTCCCCCCAGAGGTCCCATGGAGATCATTTCTAGCCGATGCGCGCGACCCCGTCGAGATCAATGGCGAGCCGCACCCGGTCACCGATCTCGCTCATCGGGCCCACGGCCTCGTACTCCTCGCCGTCGATCTCCACGAGCAGCCGCACGTGATCGCGCCGGTGCACCCGCTCCAGCACGGTGCCCTCCAGGAGCCCGGACGCGTCGACGCGCAACGCCGTGGCCCTCAGCCCGACCCGCTCGACGTCCAGCCCGACGAAGAAGCCGGGCACGAACTTGTTGCACCCCAGGAACTTCGCGGTCTCGACGTCCACCGGTGACGACCACACCTCCGCGGGCGGCCCGACCTGCACGATCCGGCCGCGCGACATGATCGCCACCCGGTCGGCCAGCGTGAACGCCTCGTCGTGGTCGTGCGTCACGACCAACGCCGTCGTGGCCGCCTCCCGCAGCAACCGCGCCAGGTCGACCGCGAGCTGCTCGCGCAACGCCCTGTCCAGCGCCGACAACGGCTCGTCCAGCAGCAACAACCGCGGCGACGGCGCCAACGCCCGTGCCAGCGCGACCCGTTGCTGCTCACCACCGGACAACTGGGTCACCCTGCGGCCCGCGTACCCCTCCAGGCCGACCAGTTCGAGCAACGACAGCACCCGCTTGTCCCGCGCCTCGCGTTCGGTCCCGCGCATCCGCAGGCCGAACGCGACGTTCCCCGCCACCGTCCGGTGCGGGAACAGCTGCCCGTCCTGGAAGACCAGCCCGAACCCGCGCCGGTGCACCGGCACCCCCGCCAGGTCGGCCGAGTCCCAGGACACCGTCCCGGAAGTGGGTTTCTCCAGGCCCGCGATGGTGCGCAGCAGCGTCGACTTCCCGCACCCCGAAGGCCCGAGCAGCGCCACGACCTCGCCGTCGGCCACGGACAGCGACACTTCCGACACGGCGGTCGCCTGCCCGTACCGGACGGTGATCGAGTCCAGCTCCAGCGCCATCAGAACTCCCCGCTGCTCGGCACGCGCAACCGCTCGATCAGCAGCACGCACCCGACCGTCACGACCATCAGCAGCGCGCACGCCGCGTAGGCCATCTGGCTGTTCAACTCACCGGGCCGCGACATCAGCCGCGCGATCACCACCGGCAACGTCGGCGCGTCCGGCCGCGCGAGGAAGCTCGTCGCCCCGAACTCCCCCAGCGCCACGACGTACCCGAACCCGGCAGCCGCGGCCAGCGACCGCCCTGCCAGTGGCAGGTCCACCTCGCGCCACACCCGCGCCGGCGAGGCGCCCAGCGTCGCCGCGGCCTGCCTCAGCCGTTCGTCGACGGCCCGCAGCACCGGCAGCACCATCCGCACGATCAACGGCGTCACCACCAGCGCCTGCGCCAGCGGCACCAGCAACGGCGAGGTCCTGAAGTCGCCGGGCAGCGCGTCCATCGTGACCAGGTACCCGAACCCCACGGTCACCGCGGACACCCCGAGCGGCAGCATCAACGCCGTGTCGAGCACCTCGGCGATCCGCGCCCCCGAGCGCCGCAGCCCGACCAGCACCACCGCCGAGAACACGCCGACGACCATGGCCACCACGGTCGCGTCGAAGGCGGTCCGCAGCGAGTTGACCGCGGCGTCGATCCCGGTCACGGCCAGCGTGCCGCGATCACCGCGGGTGTTCAGCGCCACGTACCCCGCGAAGCTCCATCCGTCCCGTGTGGACAGTGAACGCGCCACCAGCCCGACCACGGGCGTCAGCAACGCCACCACGACCGCGAAGGCGGCACCGACGACGTACCACTCGCCACCGGACGGCCGGCGCGCCAGCTCTTCCCTGCCGCGCAACGACAACGCGGTCTCCCGCCGCCGCCGGGCCAACGCCCCCAGCACCAGCACCGCCAGCACGGCGAGGAACTGCAGCAACGACAACGCCGCGGCCCCCGACAGGTCGAACAGCTCGACCGTGCGCAGGTAGATCTCGGTCTCCAGCGTCCGGTACCGCGACCCGCCCAGCACCAGCACGACACCGAAGCTGGTGGCGCAGAACAGGAACACGACGGCGGCAGCGGACCCGATCGCGGGCGCCAGCGCCGGCAGCACCACCGACAGGAACGCCCGCGGCCGCGAAGCCCCGAGAGCCCGTGCGGCGTCCTCCGCCCGCCGGTCGGTGTGCGCCCACAGCCCGCCGACGGTCCGCGCGACCACGGCGACGTTGAAGAACGCGTTGGCCAGCACGATCGGCACCACCCCGCCGTCCGGCCAGAACGTGCGGAACGCCAGCCCCACCACCACGGTCGGCAGCACGAACGGCACCATCACGGCCGCACGCACGATCCCGAGCCCGCGGAGGCGGCAGCGCGCCAGCACGAACGCCACGGGGAGCCCGGCGACGACCGCCACGACCGTCGACGCCAGTGCCTGCCCGAGCGTGAACCCGACGAGCTCCCAGGTCTCCCCGGCGAACACCGCCTCCAGCACTCCGCCCTCGCGCAGCCCGAGCGACACGATCGCGAACACGGGCCAGGCGAAGAACAACCCCAGGAAGGCCAGCGGCAGCAACGCCGCCGCCGACCACCCGGTGCGGGCTCCCAGCAGCGAGCCCCGGCGCCGGCTCAGCCCTGCACGAGCTTGCGCCACTGCTCGACCCAGGCTTCGCGGTTGTCCTTGACCTTGTCCGCGGGAAGGGTCTGCGGGTTCGGCGGCAGCGGCGCGTCCTTGGCCCACGACTCGGGCAGCGCGACACCCTCGCGCGACGGGTAGACGTACATCTGCTCGGCCACCTGGGCCTGGAACTTCTCGCCGAGCAGGAAGTCGAGGACCTTCTTGGCGTCCTCGGGGTTCTTGGCACCGGACAGCACGCCCGCGTACTCCACCTGGCGGTAGCAGGTGTCCAGCACGGCCTTGGTCTTGCCGCCCTCCGCCGACGGCGACGACGCGTACGAGACGACGATCGGCCGGTCGCCCTTGGTGGCGGAGAACTCCTGGTTGTAGGCCTCTTCCCAGCCGCTCACGACCTTGACGCCGTTGGCCTTGAGCTTCGTCCAGTACTCCTGCCAGCCGTTCTCGCCGAACTTCGCGATCGTGCCGAGCAGGAACGCGAGACCGGGCGACGACGTGGCCGGGTTCTCGACGACCAGCTTGTCCTTGAACTTCGGGTCGACGAGGTCCTCGTACGACTTCGGCTCGGCACCACCGAGCTTGGCGGGGTCGATGTTGAGGCACACGTCGCCGACGTCGACCGCCTGCAGGCGGTTCGAGCCGTCGGCCTGGTAGCGCTGGGCGCCCTTCGAGGCCTCCGGCGAGGCGTGCTCGGCGAACACGCCCTCCGCCAGCGCCCGCGAGGCGAACGTCGAGTCGACGCCGAACGCGACGTCGCCGATCGGGTTCGACTTGGTGAGCACCAGCTTGTTCGTCAGCTCACCGGCGTCGCCGCTCGCGAGCTGCTTCACCGTGATCCCGGAGGACTTCTGGAACTCCTCCAGCACCTCGGGCTTCACGGCGAACGAGTCGTGCGTCACCAGCGTGACCTCGTGCGTCTGCGGCGTGGTCGACGTCCCCGCCGAGCACCCCGTCAACGCCACCGCGGCGGCGAAGACGGCAAAAGTCCTTCTCATCACATCTCTCCCTACGCCGGTATGACCCGGATCAGGTGGACGGTCGAGGGCTTGCGAGCCCTCCTCTCAGCCCGGCGCTTCACCGGACTCCCGTGGCAAACGCGCAGCCTACGTGACGTGGTGGGACGATCAGGACATGGCCGAGCTGTTGAGCGACGATCAGTTGGACGACGTGCTGCCCAAGCTCCCCGACTGGACCGCCCAGGAGGCGTCACTGGTGCGGACGGTGGAGCTGGAGAGCTTCGCGAAGGTGATCATGGTGGTGAACCGGGTCGCGGAGATCGCGGAGAACGACAACCACCACCCGGACATCGACATCCGCTACAAGACGCTGACATTCCGCTTGAGCACGCACTACAAGGGAGGCATCACGGCTCTCGACGTGAGCCTCGCCGAGGAGATCGACGGGGTCCTGGACGCGATGAGCTGAGCCGGCCTCAGCCGGCGACCCTGCTGGGTTCGCCGTCGGCCGCTTCGTCACCGGCGGGCAGGTCCGTCCTGCGCCTGGTCGCGAGCCCGATGGCGACGAGCGTGAGCATGCCCGCGGCCGGATAGCCCCAGCCGAGTACGACGAAGTACCACGGGCGCGGGAAGTCCCAGATGTTCGGCTGGGCGAGCAGCAGGAACGAGATCAGGTAGCCGCCGGTCAGCAGCACCCACAGCCCGGCGGTGATCTTGCACAGGAGGTGTCCGCCCTCGTAGACGAGCCACAGCAGGGCGGGCACCATCCACACCCAGTGGTGGCTCCACGAGATGGGCGAGACCAGCAGACCGAGCATCTGGACGCTGACGACCAACGCCAGCACGTCCTTCGTCCTGCTGACGGCGAACCACGTCAGCGCGGCGGCCACGAGCACGGCGACGATGTAGATCGGCCCGGTCTTGACGTCGTAGCCGAAGGTCCGGCTCAGCGCGCCGCGCATCGACTGGTTGATCGCGCTGCCGACCGGCCCGACCCTGCTCGCGTCGCCGAGCAGCTGGAACCAGAACTTGTCCGACTGGGACGGCGAGATGGCCCAGCCGATGCCGTACACCACGACAAAAGCGACGAACGACCACACAGCGGCCATCCACCGCCGCTGGATCAGGAAGTACAGACCGGAGATCGCGGGCGTCAGCTTGATCCCGGCGGTGAAACCCACACCGGCGCCGCCGACCCAGTTCCGCGCGCTCGCGAGCGTGCCGATCAGGATCGCCGCCAGCACCAGGTTGATCTGGCCGTAGTTGAGCGTGGTGCGCACCGGCTCGATCCACAGCACCAGCGCGGTCCACATCATCGCGCGGCGCGGGTCGTCCAGCTTCAGCAGCTTGAGGCTGGTGCGGACGATGAAGTACAGGCAGCCGAGGCAGAGCAGCTGCCAGACCCAGCGCGACGCCTCCCACGGGATCCAGCTCATCGGCGTGAAGATCGCGGCCGCGAACGGCGGGTACGTGAACGGCAGCGGGAACACGTCCGCGTACTGGTCGAGCCGCCACTCGTACAGGTCGCCGGAGAACAGGTGCGGCGACCCGTTGCGGTAGACCAGCAGGTCGATCATGGTCATCTTCGTCTGGAAGGCGACCATGAACAGGTGCCCGACGACCGACAGGGCGAGCAGCCACGGTGCTACGGAGAGCACACGCGCTTCCACAGCACGGAGTTTCACGCCGAAAACGTTACCCGAGGCAACTTTTGTGGGTACCCGTGCGTCATCTAGTCGGGAGATCGCTTCAAGGGGAGTTTTTCTAGTCATGTCTGCTGATGTTGTCGTTGCCGTTGTCGCTGCTCTGGCCATGCTGGGTGTTGCCTTCGGCGTCTTCGCCGCCGCCGCCCGCGCCAAGAACAGCTTGTAATCGTTGGAACGCAAGCAAAGGGGGGAGCCTCCACTGTGGAGGCTCCCCCCTTCGGCGTTGTCACCGGGGCGGTGCGTGTTTAGAAGTAGTGCGCGCGCCCGCCGACCGGCTTGCCCACGGCACCCAGGACGGCGAGGATCGCGCCGATCACCAGGAGCACCACGCCCAACGTCGTCAGGATGCTGATGCCCGCCAGCCATCCGACGACGAGCAGAATGAGACCGAGGACGATCATTCCAACCTCCAGGTGGGGAATCCTGAACCAGAGGTACCCCACAGAGGTCGGTACAAACCTGATCGAGTGAATCAAGTGGCTGCGCGGCCTGGCCGGCGCCCTCGAACCGGAGTTCCACGGCGGGTGCGAGGTGCTCTATGAGCAGCTCACGGGCACTGTCGAAGACGTCCGGGCCTCCAGACGGTGCTGACGCGCGCGGTCCAGATTCACCGTCTGGAGTACGCCGATCCAACGAGTCGAGGTGACTGGCGACTCGGTGAACGTCAGCGTTGCCCGTTCCGCTGCCGAGCCGGCTCCGCCGCGATCACGTGTTCGGGCACACCGCACTCCCGCAGCGCTTGCGCGGCCGCGATCTCCGCCGCCTCCGCCCCACTCGCGTCACCTGCGGCCCGGCGCACCCGCGTCAGCACCCGGAGCGCACGTGCCTCCAGGTAGCGCTGGTGGTTGTCGTGGTGCGCGGCGACGGCCTGCTCCGCCAGCAGCAGGGCCTCCTCGGTCTCCCCCGACGCGAGCCGCAACAGGGCGTGTTCCCTGAGCACCTCTCCGATGGCCGCGGAGTTGCCCTCGATCTGGATGGCGCGAGCCTCCTCCAGGTGCTGCGCCGCGCGGTCCAGCTCGCCCAGTTCGCGGTATGCCCGCGCTGCTCCCCAGTGCCCGACGAGCTGCTGGGCGCGAATCTCCGAGTACTTCAGCTGCACCCTGGCGGCGGCCAGTGCGTCCTCGTGCGCGCCGAAGTGGTCGAGCACCTCGTACAGCACCGGCCAGACGTGGGACTCCTCCTCCATGCCGACCCGATGCCTGTTCTCCTCCAGGACGTCGAGGACGAGGTCGAACGCCTCGTCGGCGTCACCGCGGGCCAGCAGGGCCTGCACGAGGCTGGTCGTGCCGATGGTGAACTGCCCGGGGTGCCCGAGCTCGTCGCGCAGCGCGACGTACGCCTCGTGGTGTGCGGTCACCTCGGCCAGCTTGCCCAGCTCCATCGAGACGGTGACCAGGGTGTCGTGCAGGTGCAGGCGCATGCTCGGCGACTTGGTCAGCTCCAGCGCCTGGCGCAGCGCGTTCTCCGTGGCGGGGTAGTCCGACAGCTGGTACCAGACGGCGGCAAGCCCCGTCAGGGACAGCGCCTGGCCTTCGGTGGAGCCCGCCTGCTCCTGGAGCACGAGAGCCTGCCGCATGTGCTCGGCCGCTGTCCGCAGGTCTCCCTCGACGCGGGCCACCGTTCCCAGGTTGATGTGCGCGCTCGCCATGACCGCCAGGTCGCCCGCACGGGTACCGAACTCGAGGGCTTCCTCGCTGATCAGCGTCACCCCCGCGTAGTCGCCCTGGCAGAACCGGCAGATCGCGCTGCCCAGGTTCGAGCCCGCGATCAGGGCGGGGTCGCCGGAAGCCCTGGCGGAACGGTCCCGGATCTCGCACAACGCCACCCAGTTCGTGTCGTCGCGGATCTCGTAGTAGTACCCGTTGAGCACGGCGCCGAGCGCGGCGACCAGCTGGTGGTCGCCGCGCTCGCTGGCGGCGGCCACCGTCGCGAGCAGGTTCGTGTGCTCGGCGTCGAGCCACGCGAAGGCCTCGTCAGCGGTCTTCAGCACGACCTCGGGCAGCTGGGTCGTGGTGGTCGCGAGCGGGTATCTCCGCTGGTCGGGGAACAGCAGCTCGGCCGCGTCGTCGGCCATGCGGCGGTAGAAGTCGTGCAGCCGCCCGAGGGCCTCGCCGGTCTCGTCGCTCGTGCACCGCTCCCGCGCGTACACGCGCAGCAGGTCGTGCAGGGCGAAGCGGGTGCCCCGCTGTTCGACGAGGTGAACGCCGACCAGGTGGTTGAGCTGCGCGCGGATGCCGGGCAGTCCGGCGACGGCGGCGGCGTCGTGGGCGGTGAAGTCCGCGCCGGGCAGCAGGCCCAGCCTGCGCAGCACCCGCCGCGTCTCCTCCGGCAGCGAGGAGTAGCTCTCGTCGAGGACGCCCCTCACCGCGGCGCCCGGATCTCCTGGGACCTCCAGCTCGCCGAGCCGGTCGTTGCCCAGCTGCGCGACCTTGTCCGCGATGGTCGTGCCGTCCGGGAAGCGCAGGTCCGCGGCGGCGATGCGCAACGCCAGCGGCAACCCGCCGCACAACCGCACCAGAGCGGCCGTCGCGTCCCGTTCCGCCCGCACCCGGTCCTTCCCGAGCACCCGTTCCAGCAGCAGCGCGCCGTCGTCGTCGCTCAACGTCGACAGCCGCACCAGATCGGCGTCGTGCAGGGCCAGGCCGCGCAGGTCGCTGCGGCTGGTCACGATCGTCAGCGCGCCGTCGGACGCGGGCAGCAGCGGGCGCACCTGTTCGGCGGTGGCCGCGTTGTCCAGCACCAGCAAGAACTTCCGGTCCGCGACCAGCGAGCGGTAGTGCGCCACCTGCTCGTCGAGTCCGGCCGGGACGGTGTCGACGCCGAGTCCTCGGAGGATGAGCGTCATCGCCTCCTGCGGCGACGTGGTCAGCACCTGGTCCTGCCCGCGCAGGTTCAAGAACACCTGCCCGTCGGGGAACCGCGCAGCGATCCGGTGCGCCCAGTGCACGGCGAGCGAGGTCTTGCCGACCCCACCTGTTCCCGCGATGACCAGCACCTTCGCGGTGCTCGCGGCGAGCCGTGCCACGTCGGCGTCGCGCCCGGCGAACGTGGCCAGGTCCGGCGGCAGCTGCCGGGGCGTGACGGCTCGCTCCGCCGGCGGCGCCGTGACCTCGCCGCGCAGGATCTGCTCGTGCAACTCGCGCAGCGCCGGCGCCGGATCGATGCCCAGCTCGTCCGCCAGCATCTCGCTGACCTGCCGGTACGCGGCGAGCGCCCCCGCCTGCTGCCCCGACCGGTACAGCGCGAGCATCAGGTGCGCCCAGAACCGGTCGCGCAACGGGTACCTGCGGGTGAGGTCCTGCAGCTCCGGCACGAGCTCCACCGACAGCCCGTTGCCGAGGTCGGCCTCGATCCGCTTCTCCAGCGCCGCGAGCTGCTCCTCGACCAACGACGGCACGTCGTCGCGGTGCAGCGACTCCGACGCGACGTTGCCGAGCACCGGTCCACGCCAGAGCGCGAGCGCGGCGCCGAGCTCCTGCCGCTCGACCAGCGCGCGGAACCGGGCGAGGTCGAGCTGCCCGGGCTCCACCTCGGCCAGGTAGCCGCCGCGCAGGGTGCGCACGCAGTTCGCCGCGCCCAGCGACCGCCGCAACCTGGCCACGACCATCTGCAACGTCTTGTGAGCACGGTCGAGATCCGGCGGCGCGCCCTCCCAGATCCGCTCGACCAGCTCGTCCACCGAGACGAATCTGTTGGCGCGCAACAACAACGTGGCGAGCAGCACCTG
>JASLAV010001004.1 GCA_030146905.1 Lentzea sp.
GTCGAGCAGGTCGTCACCCGCGCCGGCCGGCCACGGCAATGTGTCCGGGTTGTTAACGAGCATAGTCAGCGCCCACCCGGTCGTTGACACCCGGGTGCCCCGTTTCAACTGCTGGAACACGGTACGCACGTCCTACTTGGACCCCGGGTCGACTCGAGTGTCGAACTCACGCGTTCCGAACGCAGGACACGGTCGTTCCGAACGTAGGACGCGCGCGGTGTGAACGTAGGACTCTCGCGTGTGCCCTGCGTTCAGGTGCCTCGAGTCGCACGTTGTAGGTTCTCACGGCCCGTGACATGTAGATCTTGTGTGACCTGGGCGTTCCGGAATGTCTCATGGCGATGTCCACCATGATCAGTCTCAGTAGTCGTGACACTTCCTCAGCCAGTGCGCCTTCGCTGCGGACACGGTCGTTGAGGACGACGCCTTGATAGGGCGATAGTTCTGGCGTGAAGAAGCTTCCGCTGGCGCCCGGTGATCACGCATGCACGTGGTTGGTCGGTGGCCAGCATGTACCCGGCACAGTCCAGTTGCGGCCCGGCCGGCGGCCACGTGCTCTCGCGCGTGGACTTCCGGAGTTGTGGCACGCCATGCTGCCGGGCGATGACCCAGCCGACCTGCCTGCTTATCCGTACTTGGAACAGGAACCTGAGCTGCGCGGCAGGCTCCTGTCCGACCACGAGGTTGTCCTGCTCGACGTCGAGGTGCGCCACAGCTTTCCTGGTGTTGCTTCTATCACCGCTGCGGCAGCGCTGGTCGGTCGACAGCTCCCGCACGGTGACGACCTGAAGACGGCGGCGGCAGAGTTTCAGGTTGGCGGCCTCACCGAGCTGGCTGGTGTGGCTCCCCTGGAGGGCTTGGAGGTTGATTCGTCGCAACAAGGGCCCGCCTCGGCGTACAGGATCGTCTGGAACCCCGACAGCCGACAGAGTTGGACGAACGACGACGGTGACGAGGTGAGCGTCGAGTTCGCGCCGTACACGGCCGAGGCCGTGCCCTATAGCTTCGGCATTACCCCATATCCGGTCGTGCGGGTGCACGGTGCCCGGCCGAGGTCGGCAGTGGAGTGGCTGGCTAGCTATGCGCAGCCGCTGATGCAACTTACGACGCTGGCGACCGGCCGCCCGCAGCAGATTCGGTGGCTAGAGCTCGGCGGACGGTACGGCCCATGGACGGCCCAGGTGTTCGCGGAGAACGTCGTTCAGGACCCGTTCGTCGCCACGATGCCGTCGCAGGCGCCCCTCGTGTTACGGCTGGGGCCGGGTGGTGCGGCTCTGCCTGACCTATTGCAGCGGTGGGTGGAACTGGAGCAGCACTGCGGGACGCTGTTCGAGTACGTGACAGCCGGGATGCAGGCGGTCATGAGCACCCGTGCGAGGTACCTCTTCTTGCTGCCTGCGCTTGAGGCGTTGCACAGTGCCCGGCACGGAGACGACGCTCCGGGGAACAACGCGAGCCAGGCACGCCTGCAGCTTCTCCAACGTATCGTCGCTACAGCGGGCGTCACCGCTGACGACGTGGCCGCACTCACCCGCGAGCTGACTCCGCCGCCGACACGCCGCTACCAACTGAACGAGCGACTTCGCGAACTTGCCGCCGACCTGCATCCAGCGCTGGCTCAGCAGATAAACCCGAGCGTCGATCCGGTCCCGCAGTTGTTCCACGGCATCGTCAACGACGCAAGGGACGTGTGGGACATTCTCGGCGCCACCCGCAACAGGCTCGCGCACGGCCGCACGAACCTACCGCGCGCCGTGCAACTCGAAGCGCTCGCCCGGCTTGCCCACACCCTTGTAATCGCCCTCACCGTGCAGTACCTCGGCCAGCCCGACCTGCTCGCCGACGAGATCACCCAACGCAATTGGGAGGTGCTCTGAGCATCTGCGGGCAAGCTGGCATCGCACGGAGGGTGGCTGCTGAGACTCTGGCGAAGTGCGGCTGCTGCCAGATGGACGAGCTGGCGCGGTCTGCTCGGCTCAGGACTCCTCGCCGAGGCTGTGTGGTCTGCGCATGATTTCACCAGATCACTGGTGCTGCCTCTGAGTGCGCAGACGGTACGGAAACGGCAGGACAGGACGAGTACGGGTCGGCAACACTCTGCGATCGCCGGTAACGTGATGCACTGGTAAGCCGATGTGCTATCAGGTGATAGAGACACGTCAAGGGCGGGTTCCAACTCACGGAGGCAGGTGATGGCGTTGTCGCAGGACACGGTCGCCGCGACGAGCCCGCCACCTGGGGTGGCTGCTGGCGGGTCGCCTATTAACTTCCGCGTGCACGAGGTCCGTGCGAACACCCACGGTGCTCGTCAAGACTTCGAGGAGATGATTGGGCAGCTGGTCCGTGTCGTCCGGCCTGGTGTGGCAGCCATGGTCGCCGCCAACCCCGGGGACTGGGGCATTGATGTGTTCGTCGGCGACCTCGGCGGCCAGATTGTGGTGTGGCAGTCGAAGTACTTCATGCCTCAGGTTGCGGGCAACACCCACCAAGCGCAGATCCGCGAGTCTTTTAACTCGGCGATAGAGAATGCTTCTAAAAAGAAGTTCGTACTGCAGCAATGGGTGCTCTGCGTGCCGTCCAGCATGGATGCGCCCATGTCGAAGTGGTGGGCGGGCTGGAAAAAGCGGATGGAGACCAAGCACCAGGTCCTGATCGAACTGTGGGATGAGAACGAGTTGCGAGGTCTTCTGCTCTCGCCCGACGCGGAGGCTGTGCGCAGGCACTATTACGAGCCTGCTCGATCGGAGCACATGGTCGCCCCAGTCGTGGACCTAGCCGCCGAGGACTCTGACAGGCTGGATTCAGCACTATTCGTGCGTCAACTTCGGGAGGCAGGCCACGTGGAGGTCTCCGCGTCCAAGCATCAGTTCTTCAACGCCGAGTTGCTGGC
>JASLAV010001045.1 GCA_030146905.1 Lentzea sp.
GAACGCGCGGATGTGCGGCTGCAGCGCCTCGCGGTCCTTGGACAGCATGGACTTCTGCAGCTTCGGGATCAGGCCCTCGTAGGTCAGGTTGATGCCGTTGACCTTGATCTTGACCGGGTCCCGGTACAGGAAGTCGTGCAGTTCCTTCTTGGTGTACTTGCGGATCGGCTTGGCCGGGTCGATGAAACCCGACTGCGCGAACGTCTGCACGGTCCACTGGTTGTCGACGTTGTAGCCGGGCACCTTGATCGCGCCCTCGAGGATCGACTTCGAGGCGTCGTAGACCTCGGTGAGGTCGATGTCGGAGACCTTGCCGCGTCCTTCGCACCGCGGGCACATGCCGCCCGTGATCGAGAACTCGCGGCGCTCCTTGACCTTCTGGCCGGCCTTCTCGATCGTCACGGCACCCGCGCCGGAGATCGAGGCGACGTTGAACGAGAACGCCTGCGGGCCGCCGACGTGCGGTGTGCCGAGGCGGCTGAACAGGATGCGCAGCATCGCGTGCACGTCGGTCGCGGTGCCGACGGTCGAGCGCGGGTCGGCGCCCATCCGCTGCTGGTCGACCAGGATCGCCGTCGTGATGCCCTCCAGGAGGTACACCTCCGGGCGCGGCAGCGAGGGCATGAAGCCCTGGACGAACGCCGAGTAGGTCTCGTTGATCAGCCGCTGCGACTCCGCGGCGATCGTGCCGAACACCAGCGAGCTCTTGCCGGAACCCGACACACCCGTGAAGACCGTCAGCCGGCGCTTCGGGATCTCGACGTCGACGTCGCGAAGGTTGTTCACGCGCGCGCCCTGCACGCGGATCAGATCGTGGGTGTCGGCGTCGTGCGGTGCCGGTGCTGTCCTGGTCATGGCGCAGAACCTAGCTCGGACACCTCGCACGTGCCTTCTTGATTCCTGATTGGTTGTGTGCGGCACCGGTAGTGGTACCTGCACACCTCGCGGAACCCCGTCCGCTCGTACAGGCGGAACGCCGAGGAGTTCGCCTTCTCCATCTGCAGGTACATGTGGTTCGCCTCCCGAGCCGCCGCCCAGGACGCCAACGTCGCGAGCACGGTCCGTGCGGCGCCTTGGCCGCGTGCGTGCGGCAACGTCGCCATGCCGAACACACCGGCCCATCCCCGCTCGTCCACGGCACGCCCGACAGCCACGACCTGGCCGTCCACCTCGGCGCACGCGTACGCGCTGGGGTGCTCGACGCGGCTGAGCAGGTCGCGTTCGGCGGCGGCGTCCCGCGTGGTCGCCGCCTGCCACGCCGTCAGCCACTCGTCGGTCGGCCGGGTGCTGACCTCGCCCACGTCGGCGTGGGTCTGCCGCAGCACCTCGGAGGTCGACGCGATCTGCAGGGACATGTCGTGACCCCGCTCGTACCCCCGTTCCCCGAGCCGCTCGTCGAGGTCGTCCGCGCACACGCCCGGCGTGATCTGGAACCGCACGGGCTCCCCTCGCGAGGCGCAGAACGACTCCGCGAGCGCCACCCGGTCCTCGCGGTCGTGGGGCAGCACGGCGCTCACCCACCAGGCGTCGCCGGGGGAGTGCCGCAACCACCAGCCGCCCGCCTCCTCGACGTGCGCGGCCGGCTGGGCTCGCGCCGCGTACTCCTGCAGCGCCTTCAGCAGCACGTCGGTTCAACGACCCCGGCCGGCGCGGTGATCTCCATGAGATCCCTTCTACCGCATCCGGCGCCTGAGTAACACGGCTCAGCGCCTGCCCAGCCCCGACAGTGCGCTGGCCACGACAGCCATGCCGATCACGCTGATCACCGCGGCGACGCCGCCGACCGCCGGTTTCGACAGTTGCTCGACGTGCGCGACCGGGTGCGGCGCCGGTTCGGCCGGTGCCGGTGCCGGAGGTTGGGGTGCGGGAGGTTGCGGGGCCGGTGGTTCCGGAGCAGGAGGCGCGGCCACCGAAGCGATCCGCACGACGGCGCTCTCGCTGACCGTCTGACCGGCACCCGCGCCGGACACCGTCAGCCGGGAGCTCACCGGCGCGACGACCTGGCACGTGTAGGTGATCCGCTCGCGAGGCCGCAGGACCGGGAACGTCCGGCGGCACGCTGCCGGTTCGCCCTCGACGCGGACGTCGCTGATCGTGTACTCGGACGGGTTCCCGACCGTGATCGTGACGGTGACGACCTCGCCGTCCACCGCGCGGTCCTTCGACCAGACCGCGGTGATGGTCAGCCGCGGGTAGATGACCTCGACGCGCACGGACGCCGACGCCTCGACCTTGCCGCCGATCCTGTCGGACGCCGTGACGGTGGCGGTCAGCGCGCCGCTCTCGTCCCCCGCGGGAGCCGTGCAGTCCACACCGGCCGACGCGCCGGGGTCGAGCCGGTCCTGCATGGGCGCGCACCCCGCGGCGGCGCGGGCGTTGAGGCCGTGCAGGGGCGTGTCGCCGGTGTTCGTCACGGTCGTCCTGAACGTGACGGCCTGGCCGGGCAGCGCGGTCATCGGGTCCGCCGCCGCGGTGGCCTTCAGCGCGGGGTGCAGCACGTCGACCGTGGTCGTCCTGGTGGCCGCGAGGGGGTCGCCCGCGAGGCTGGTGCCGCCGGCTGTGACGGTGGCGGGGTAGTCGTCGGCCGCCGCCGTCGACGAGCACGTGCGGGTCGCTGTGGCGCGTGGCGCGATCGTGCCGGCCTGCTGGCCGCAGACGACGACGTCCGCCGCGGGCGCGTCACCGGCGTTGGTGATCGTCGCGGTCTGCTGGACGGTGTCCCCCTGGTGCGCCGCCGGGTTCTCCGGGGAGACGGAGAGGGTGAGCTCCGGCAGCGGGAACGACCAGGCGACGCTCTGCACCAGGAACGCGTCCTCGTCCCTCTTGAACGCGAGCTCGGCGCTCTTGGTGCCGGGCCGGAGGACGTTGTCGCCCAGCGTCAGCGTGCGGGCGTCGACGCTCATGTTGTTGGGGTGCGCGGCGCCGTGGGCCGACGAGGCGAACACGTTGCGGCCGCCGACGGGTGTGTCGTTGACCAGCAGCTGGTCGCCGTCGTTGGCCCAGTCGCCCTCGTAGGCGGTGATGCCGAGGCGGACGGTGCCGCCGGCGGGATGGGTGGGCGCGACCGGTGTGCGCAGGGTGGGCATGGTCGTGGTGAGGCGCACGTGGCCGCCGTGCACCGTGACGTGGCGCTTGGCCGGTGCGGCCGCGGTGGCGCCCGGGAACTTCCACACGACGGTCAGCGACCAGCCGCCGAAGCAGTCGAACCCCTGGGGCGTCCAGACGTTGCCGACCGTCACGGTGCCGGCGGTGACGTACCGGGTGACGTCGGCCTCCGCGCTGTAGAAGGCGTTGTCGGTGCCGGTGAGCTCGTCGGGGGAGTCGGCCCTGAACAGCTCGGGGCCGATGGTCGCGCCGTTGAACGTGACGGGGTCCCGCGGCCCGCCGGGCGGTGCGGTGTCGTCGTCGCAGTTCACGTTGCCCGCCCAGCCGAGCTTGGCGTAGGCGACGGTCGCGCCGGCCGGGAAGGCGAGCTGGGCGCTGGAGGAGTTGAACGTCCTGGCGTCGCCGTCGGTGTCGGCCCACGACATGCGGTGCGCGTTGTTCTGAGCGGAACGCCCACGCCCCTTGTGGTTCAGCGCGTCCACACAGGACTGCGGCGGGTGCTTGGGGTGCGGACCGGCCTGCTCGGGCGTCGGGCAGCTCACGACGGAGTCGCCGATGACCGTGACGTCCCCGTACACCGCCCCGTCGAACTGCGTGCGCCACACCTCGGCCGCGGCGACCGGCGGGCCGGGCGTGAGGAGCAGGAGCATCAGCACGACGGCGGTGAGGATCGGTACACGCATGCCACGCCTTCCGGTCGGATCGGCACAGGTTGGCACGCGTGGCGGCGGTTGTCACCGGTCGTTGATCACGTCGTCCTCACTCTCCGTCGAGGACGGTGCCGTCGCGGTTCTCCTGTTCGTGTGCGGGGCTTTTCCGCGCGGTGGTCCGATGTGGACTCGCTGTGCAAGTGATCAACGCCCGTTCGTCTTGATGGGCGGCTGAGACCGCCGATAAGCGTGGTGTTGATGGTCAAACGGTGCCCTGTTGTGGGGGAATGGAGGCCATGTGGACAGCGCTGGTCATCGTTTTCGTGTCGGTGGTCGTGACCGCCCTCGCCTGCATCCTGCTCGGGCGTTCCCGCAGTCACGAGCAGGCGGACGACCGGGACGCGGACTCGCGCGGGTTCCTCGGCGCGGTGATCAGCGGGCTGTTCATCGTCGCGCTGGCGTTCTACGTGGTGATCGTCTGGGAGGAGAACGGCTCCGCGGCGGACAACGCCTCGCGCGAGGCCGCCGCCGTCGCCGACGTCTACTGGCAGACGTCGGTCATGCCGCAGCCGCAACGGGACGTCATCCGCGGGCTGCTCGTCGAGTACCCGAAGCTGGTGGCGGACAAGGAATGGCCGCTGCTGGCGACGGGCGAGTCCGACCCCGGCACCACCGCGGCGCTGAACTCGCTGCACGCGGAGGTCGTGAGCCTGCCGGCCACACCGGACGTGGTGAAGAGCGCGCGGGAGCGGGCCATGGAGCGGTTGCGGGAGATCACCGACCTGCGGCGTGATCGGCTGGCTTCCGCGAGCGGGCTCGACGACACGGGCAACCTGATGCTGATCGGGACCATCGTCGGGGCCGTGGCGATGGTCGTGTTCCCGTTGCTGATCGGGTTCACGGCCCGCCGCCGGCACATCATGCAGCTGTGCCTCACCACCGCCGTGCTGGCGTTCGTCTGCGTGCTGTGCCTGGGGATGACGCAGCCGTTCGACGGCATGCTGCGGGTGGACCCCGAGTCGTTCACCAGCCTGTCGGAGGAGCTCGCGGAGATACCCGCGGAGCAGAGCCGGTGAGGGGCCCGCGGACGCCGCCGCCCGCGCGCCGGGCGGACCGGCCGCGCGGGCGGCGTTCTCGCGGTCTGTCAGTAGCCGCGGTTGGGCATGATCACCCAGAGCACGATGTAGACGACGAACTGCGGTCCGGGCAGAAGGCAGGACAGCACGAACAGAAGGCGGACGGTGCTCGCCTTCATCCCCCAGCGCTGGGCGAGCCCCGCGCAGACACCCGCGATCATCCGGTTGGTCCTGGGCCTGCTCAAAGCAACTGTCGTGGTCATATCTCCACAATGCGCCAGGAGGCCCGCGTGTTGCATCGGGAAGAACCCTGAAATGACCCGGACTACGACGCGACGGAAGCCGTGGAGAGCTGGTCGACGAAACGGAGGCACGTCGTGCGCATCGCGTCGACCGTCATGGCCCTGGAACCGGCCAGCACCTGCAGCGCCAGGCCGTCGAGCATGCTGACCATCATGTTCGCCAGCTCGACCGGGTCACCAGGCGCGACGATGTCGCCGGACGCCTGGCCGTCGCGGAAGATGCTCGCCACGATGTCGCGCCACTCGCCGTAGAAGCGCTCGTTGAGGTCCTGCAGCTCGGGGCTGCGGATGGCCTCGACCCACAGCTCGGCCCAGACCTTCCACGCCTCCACGGTTTCCGCGCCCTCGGGGAGGTAGGACTCCACGACCATGCGCAGGCGCGAGAGAGGTGGTTCGTCCGACTCGAGGATCCAGCGGCGGCGGGTGACCGACAGCTCGAAGCAGTGCGCGAACGCGGCGTCGGTCAGCTCCCGCTTGGTCTCGAAGTAGTAGTGGACCGTGCCGCCGGAGACACCCGCGTCCTTGGCCACGTCGGAGACGCGGAGGTGGCGGAAACCCTCGGCCGCGATGACCTTGCAGGTGGACGCGAGGATCTGCGCCTTGCGTTC
>JASLAV010001047.1 GCA_030146905.1 Lentzea sp.
CGTCGGCGCGCCACGGCGCCGGGAAGTGCTGCGCGATGAGCCTGAGGAACGGCTCGCGGGTCGTCGTGCGTTCACGGCAACTCCCTCACGAACGCGGCACCCGCGTCCGCTCCTCGCTGGGCCAGGCACCACCCCGATCGACCGGCACGCCGTCCAGCTCAGGCGCACCGACCACGAGGGCCGGGTGCCGGCCCCCTCGCGCTCATCACCACCGGCGGAACCGGTGACACGACGACAGCCACGATCAGGGCCTCCCTGCGCGGTCCGCAGTGGACGCGTCCCGCCAACCGGAAGTTACCTCCGCAGGTCCCTCTTGTGCAGGCAGCCACACAGGTGATTCGCCAATTCGTCACTTCGCCGCAAAACTGGCGAAAGGTGCCCACCGGGGGTGCGCGCGGGCGAGGCCGGGCCGTCACATCGGCGCAACAAGACGTCGTCCACGCAGCTCAGGGCACGTGCGGCCGGTCGTGGCGCGGTTCGTCACCCAGGGTCGCCGGACAACCAGGGAACGCCCGCCGCGACCTCCTCCGCCAACGCCGCCGGCACCAGTGGTTCGTCGAGAAGCCTCAAATAGCGGTCACCCAAGGTGTCCGTCCGGGCACGGAGGTCGAGCCACGCGCGGATGAGGCGCACGCCCTCCACGTACGTCGTCGTGTACGCCCGCCACAGAGGGTCGCCGAGGAATCGCATCATGTGACGGGCCCGGCGTTCGGGGACCAGCAGCCAGCGGCACAGGAAGTCCACCACGTCATCCGGGTGGGCACGCCGGTCGTGCAGCATCAGGGCGGCGTCCTGACGCACGGTGAGCAGCCCGGACAGCGCGTTCTCCACCCGTTCGGCCAGCTCGCCGTCCATCCGCAGGCCGAGGTCGGCCATGATCTCCTCGGCCCAGCGGCCCCAGCCCGCGCCGACCACGGCGTGCAGGCCGAGTTCGGCCATGCCCTCGGCCATCAGGCACTGCGGCGTGTTGATCAGGAACAACGCCTGCTCGGCGTGCCCGCGCTTGCCGACCAGGCCCACCTCCTTGCGGCAGTGCTCGGTGTGGTGGCCCGGGTAGGACTCGTGCGCGACCAGGTGCGGCAGGTTCGACATCCGGTGGCCGAGGTCGGCGTTGATCGCCACGCGCGACCGGAAGCCGCCCAGGTAGTAGTTGAAGCCGCTCCACGGCTTGTCGGTGACGACCTCGTACTCCACGACCTCGTTCACGGGCAGCTCGAACTGTTGCCGCACGCGGTCGCGCAGCGCGCTGGACAGCGCGTGCACCGTGTCCTTCAGCCGGCGTGGCGGCACCTCGTCCAGCGCGCGGTGGTCGGCGAGCCGTTCGGCCAGCGTGCCGGGGCCGGGCAGCAGCTCGTCCAGGCCGGCGTGCGCGCGGCGGTAGGTGTCGGGGTGGCCGGGGCGGATGTCGACCTGGAAGTACGCCCGCACCTCCTCCACGAAGTTGACGCGCACGCCGGCGAGCTTGCGCGCGATCGTCTCGACGGCCACCAGGTGGGCGTCCAGGAAGCGCTTGCGGTCCGGCTCCAGGTCGGAGCCGGGCAGCTCGCGGCGCAGCAGCGCGGCGTGCTCGGTCAGCGCGACGGGGTGCGGCCTGGGCTCGACGTCCACGGCCCGGCGCAGCGCCCGGTCGCCGGTGAACGAGTCGACCAGCCCGGGCGAGAGCCGGTCGAGCCGCAGCCCGAGCTGCAGGTACTCACGCACGATCCGGTCGCCGTCCACGGACTGAAGACCATACGAGAAGACCGCCCGGTTTACCACAGGGGAACGATGTGGACGAATTATGGCCACCAAAGACACCGTAACGAGGGACAGCCACCTTCGGCTGATCACACAATAGTGTTATAGAGATCCACGCGGGACCGATGGTTCGGTAGTTTGCCCGTCAGACCAACCCGCATCCGGGCTTCCGAGCAGCGCTGGATCGACTGGGAAACCCACGAACAGGAGTGTGTAGTGCTGAAGAAGGCGAGCACCGTCGCCGCGGTCGTAGCCGGATTGATGATGGTCGGCGCTCCGGCTTTCGCCGTGGCCGGCGAGCCGCACGAGCACGAGCACGAGCACGGGCATGAGCACGGGAACGGGCACGTGTGGCAGGGCGAAGACGGCGGAACGCTGAACGACCAGTTCGGTCTGCTCAACTTCGCCGCGGACTCCGACCTCGCCAGTGGCATCAACATCTGCGAGGTCGAGGTCAACGCCGTGCTCGGCATCCCCGTCCTGTCCAACAACGACGAAAGTCTGTGCCTCAACACGGACAACGACGGCTGAGAAGACCCGGCTCCACGTCAGGCCTGATCGGACCCGTCCAGCGGTGGGTCGCGATCGGAATCGCAGTGCGCACACATCGCGAATGCCACTGTCGCGCAATACCGTCGATTTGACTGACGCACGAGCACGTGACGCGATGTTCGAACAAGCCCGAATCCAGCTCAAAAACATCGCGTTCACACGATGGTGTCGGCCGGATGCAATCCACAGCACAAGCCGGTAAATTATGCAGCGAGGGCAAACCGCCTGAGCCGCCAGACTCCCCGAATGCTCGGAATGTGTCGAGCAAGGTTCTGGGCGTCACATCAATTCCCCACTAGAGGAGTGTGTTTTCACATGTTGAAGAAGGCAGGCGCCGTCGCCATCGCCGCGGCTGGTCTCATGTTGCTGGGCTCTCCCGCGTTCGCCACTCCGCACGGCGGTGGTGACCACGGCCACGAGTCCAACGCGGTCGGCCAGCTGCACTACTTCGAGGACGCGGAGGGCGGCGAGGTCAACGACCAGTTCGGTCTGATCAACTTCGCGGACGACTCGGACCTGCTGAGCAACCTCAACGTGTGCGAGGTTGAGGTCAACGTCCTGGCGATCCCGATCCTCTCGAACAACGACGAGAGCCTCTGCATCAACACGGACAACGACGACAACGACTCGCACGGCCTCGACGGCTGAGCGTTCGCTGACCAGCGTTGAAGTCCGCCAAGGGCGGTGCACCCCGGCTGGGGTGCAC
>JASLAV010001101.1 GCA_030146905.1 Lentzea sp.
GCGACGTCGTCGTCGAGCGCCTCCTCGACGGATTCGGCGGAGACGCGGCCGAAGCGGTCGGTGGGCAGCCAGGTGATCTCGGCGCCCTGCTGCTCCAGCCACTCGACGGCGTCGAGCACGGCGTGGTGCTCGACGGCGGAGGCCAGCACCCTGCGCTTGCCGCTCGCCCAGTAGACGCCCTTGACCGCGAGGTTGTCGCTCTCCGTGCCGCCACCGGTGAAGAGCACCTCGGACGGCCGGGCGCCCAGTGCGTCGGCGATGGTCTCGCGGGCCTCCTCGACCGCCCGCCGCGCCCGCCTGCCGGAGGTGTGCAGCGACGAGGCGTTGCCCGTGGTGGACAACGCCTCGGTCATCGCCGCGACCGCCTCGGGGTGCATCGGCGTCGTGGCAGCGTGGTCGAGATAAGCCATCAGGACTCAAGGGTAGCCCGCATGCGGGGCCCGGTCAGAATCGCTCCCACCACGGCCAACACCGCCATGGACAGGTTCAGCACCACCACGCCCGCGGTCGGCGCCGTCGCCAGGACCAGCACGCCGCCGAGTCCGATCATGGTGGCCGAGCCGACCATGTCGGAGATCTGCAGCGCCGCCGAGTTGAAACCGCGGTCGGCCTCGGGTGATGCGGCCATCATCAGCACGCCGACGCTGGACGTCGCCATGCCCATGCCCGCGCCCGCGACGGCCCACAGCACCGGCGTGAGCCACGCGGGACCCCACGAGGGTGCGATGAGCGTCACGGCGGCCATGCCTCCCGCGGTGAACAGGAACCCGGCCCGCACGAGCGTGTAGCGCTCGATCTTCGGGTGCCGCGACGCCCAGTTCGACGCGCCCGCCCAGCCGAGCGCGCTCAGGGTCAGCGGGATGCCCGACTCCAGCGGCGAGTAGCCGTGCACGACGGTCAGCGTGAGCGGGATGAAGGACTCGACCGCGAAGAACGTGCCGGCCAGCATGCCGCGCGCGAGGATCGTGACGGGAAGGCCGCGGCGGGCCAGCAGCGTGCCCTTCGGCAGCAGGACGCGCAGCGCGGGTGCCAGCAGGAGCAGCGCGACCGCGAGCAGCCACCAGGTCCGGTGCTGCAACGCCCAGCTCACGCCGGCGACGCCGAGCCCGACGGCCAGCGCGGCGAGCGGCAGGTGCCTGCGCACCGGCGGGGTGGCGGAGTGCGGCGGCAGGCCCCGCAGGACGGGCACGAGCAGCACGCTGCCGATCAGCACCAACGGCACGATCGCGAGGAACACCAGCCGCCAGCTCAGGTGCTCGGTCGCCCAGCCCGCGACCGCGGGCCCGACGAGCGATGGGATCACCCACGCGGCGGACAGCGCGCCGAACACGGCGGGCCGGGCGTCCTCGGGGTAGGCGAGCGCGATGAGCACGTAGACCGCGACGATCAGGAAACCCGCGCCGAAGCCCTGCAGGGCGCGGCCGGCGAGCAGCACCGCCATGTTCCCCGCCATGCCCGCGACCACGAGCCCCGCGAGGAACAGCACGACGCCGATCAGCACCGCGGGTTTGGGACCTCGCCGGTCGGAGAGCCGGCCGGAGAACACCGTGGCCATGACGCTCGCCGCGAGGTTCGCGAGGAAGGGCCACGCGTAGAGCGCCTCACCTCTCAGCTCGCGGACCATGGTGGGCATCGCCGTGCCGACCCCCATCGCCTCGAAGGCGAGGAGGGTGACCAGCAGCAGGATGCCCGTGGTGGGCCAGCGGCGTTCAGGCGACCAGAGGCGTGATGGCGCGGGCGCGGTGACTGTCACCCGTTGATGGTGCTATCTCCAGCTCGGTCGAGGTCAAGCGGGTTGCTTGCTCTTCGGCAAGTTTCGCGAGCTCCCTGCGCGTCGCGGCGCGGCCGGGCGCGATCTCGTCGAGCACGTGCACCTCGACGACGAGGTCCCTGAGCTTCAGCACGCGCCGGATCGAGTCGACGAGGGTGTCGCTGCCGACGAACGCGGGTTGCGTGGTCAGGTGGTCGCCGATCCGGTACCGCAGCACGATCGGCCGCACCGGCACACCGGCGTCGAGCGCGGCCTGGAACAGCGCCGGTTTGTAGTGCCCGGACGCGAGCCCGCACCACGTGGTGCCCTCGGCGTGGATGCCGACCGCGCTGCCGTTGCGCAGCTTGGCCGCGAGCTCGCTGACGGCCCGCGGCAGCTCGCGGAGCTTCTCGCGGTCGAGGTAGACCGTGCCGGCGGCGGTGATGAGCCTGCCGAGCACCGGCCAGCTCTTGATGTCCTTCTTGGCCACGAGCCTGATCGGCTGCACCGAGTCGATCGCGAGCTCGTCGAGCCACGACACGTGGTTGCTCACGACGAGCACACCGCGCTTGGGGATCTCCTGGTACTTCCTGGCGCCGTGGACCTCCAGCCTGACGCCGAACGCGCGGAGCACGGCGTGGAACCACATCCTGATGGCGCTCTCGCGCTGCCTGCTCGGCAGCAGGAGGGCGATCGCGATCATCGCTCCGCACAGCAGCATGGTGACCGCGGTGACCGCGCGCCAGAACTGCCTGACCTTGCCGACTTCTCGTGGCGCACCGCTGACGCAGCCGTCACCGCAGGGCGACGAGGGCATCCAGGCGTGACTCATGCCGTCTCCCCCAGGAAGAACTTGAGATAGCGCTGGTCCACGTGGTCCATGCCGAGCAGGATGAAGAGGTCGGCGACCCCGAAGTCCGCGTCGAGCGCGGGCCGGCCGCAGATCTTGGCGCCGAGCCGCAGGTACCCCTTGAGCAGCGGCGGCACCACGGTCTTCGCCGGCCGCGCGACCGAGTCGACGTCCCACGGGTTGCGCGGCGTGACGCGGTACTGCTCGGGCGCGAAGTGCTTGGCGTGCACCACGTCCCACACACCGGCCGCGAGACTTCCCCCGTCGTGCAAGGGGATCGAGGCGCAGCCGACGAGCCACTTGTGGCCGCTCAACAACATGTACCGCGCGATGCCGGCCCACACGAGGCTGACGACGGCACCGTTGCGGTGGTCGGGGTGCACGCAGGAACGCCCGGTCTCGACAGTGGTGTGCCGGATGCCGTCGAGGTTGCCGAGGTCGAACTCGCCGTCGCTGTAGAGACGTCCGGCTTCCTTCGCGCGCTCCGGCGGCAGCATGCGGTAACCGCCGACGATCTGGCCGGTGCGGTCGTCGCGCACCACGAGGTGGTCGCAGTGCTCGTCGAACTCGTCCACGTCGTGGCCGGGCACGCTGGTGCGCAGCGTCGCCCCCATCTCACCGGCGAACACGTCGTAGCGCAGTTTCTGGGCGGCGACGACCTCGTCGCTGTCGCGGGCGACGAGGAGGGAGTAGCGGGGTGCGTCCCCGTCCTGCTGGACGGGGGTGCTGACAAGCAGTTCCGGCTGCGTCATGCAAACCAGGGTGGGACCGGGTTGGCGAATGACAGCAGGTCAGAACGATGACCGGTCAGTGGCAGTCGGGTTAACCCGAGGTAGTGCCGCACTCCGTTGGGGTGACGTGCGGCGGTTCCGATTGCGAGACGGTCACGACGGCCGCGTTCCGGGCTGTTTCAGCACATCATGCGCCGCGCTCGAGCAGGCGGTCGAGGTACCGGACCAGGTGCGGTTCCTCGTGCACGAGCCGCCGGCGTTCCTCCGGGTCGAGATCGGCCAGCGGGTCGTCCAGGACCGTGCCGCGATCCACGTGCACCGTGTACGACGCGTAGGTCCGGCAGTCCGAGCACCACCTGAGCAGGAAGGTCCGCTCGTAGGAGCTGGAGCCGGGTTGGTGGAACCGGCGCAGGTAGTCGTGAATCGTCCCAGCGCATCCGGCATCGTCAGGCGACGCGTGCAGCCGCTGGACTTTCCTTCACTGGTACTGGAGCCAGTAGCGCTCTTCGGTCATGGCGCCGAGACTAGCCTCCGGAAATGGCGAACGGCCGCCCCACCGGAAAGGTGGGACGGCCGTTCGTGAGCGGGGGTGCTCAGCCCTTGCGCTTCTTGACCTCGTCGGTCAGCTGCGGCGCGACGTTGAACAGGTCGCCCACCACACCGAAGTCGGCGATCTCGAAGATCGGGGCCTCGGGGTCCTTGTTGACCGCGACGATCGTCTTCGAGGTCTGCA
>JASLAV010001108.1 GCA_030146905.1 Lentzea sp.
CCACCCCCGGACAGCTCGCGTCGGCGCTGAGCGCGGCCAAGCAGGCGCTGTCGGCGCGGGAGTCGTCCGACGGCGGCACCGGCTTCTTCACCGCCGTCACCCCGGCCGATCCCGAGCCGGAGCGACCCGCCTACGCGAGCATGGACGCAGGTCCCGCTATCGCGGCCGTGACGTCGCACGCGCTGGACGACCCCGACGAGGCCGCGTTCCCGTCCGACGACCCCGACTCGGCGCCCATCCGGTTCCGCGTGGACGGCCCGCTGCCGCTGCAGCCGCTGGCCATGTGGGAGCTCCCGGCGGACGGCAACGGCGAGCGCGAGACGGTCCTGCCGGACCACAGCAGCTCGGACATGGAACGCGACACGGTCCGGCGAGCGCTCGGCGAGCGCTACGGCGTGCACGCGGCCACGGTCTGCCGTCTGCTGGCGCAGCGTCCCGACGCAGAGGAGGACCCGGCCGCGTTCGAGGCCATGGTCACCGACCTGACGGCACTGCTCGCGTGCGTGTCGCAGGACGAGGAGATGGTCATCGACACGCTGCGCATGGGACGCCTCGGCCGCTTGCGCCCGTACGTCGCGTGCATCGTCTCCGGCCTGAACCGCCTGCCCGTGCACAACGGCGTGGCGGCGGTGTGGGGCCTCACCGGCCCGAACGGCCCGCGCCGCTACCGCAGCGGCGACGTGCTGGTGGACCACGGCCTGCTCGACGCCATCGCGAACCCGGCGGGCCGCATCGAGGGCGCCACCGAGTACCTGCTGTGGTCGGTCACCGGCCGCCGGGTCGAGGTGGCGGACCGCGTCGCCGTGTCCACCGAGGAACGCGTGCTCTTCGCACCCGGCACGCCCTTCAAGGTGCTGGCGGTCGCCGAGGCGGAGGGCGACCACCCGCAGCAGGTGCTGCTGCAGGAGATGGCCGGCGCGATGGCGGACCAGGAGATCGCCGCGATGCGGCCGAGCGTGCTCTCACAGCTGGAACGGGCGGCGGCGAACCTCCGGGTGCTGCCGGTGTCGCACCAGGTGGCGGTGGAGGCCTGAACCTCGGCATCCGGTACGCCGAGGCCCCGGTCGGCCCGCTGCGCCTCCACCCGCCGGTGGACCGCGACGGCGAGCCGACCGGCGAGTTCGGTGACGCGCACACGCTGAACGTCTGGTCCGCGACCGGCGGTCCGGCACCGGTCCTGCTGTGGGTCCACGGCGGCGCGAACACCGTGGGTTCATCGGCGCAGCCGGAGTACGCCGGTGACGTCCTGGCAGGCCACGGCGTGGTGTTCGTCAGCTGCAACTACCGGCTCGCGCACGACGGATACGGTGCCGTGGAAGGCGTCCCGCACAACCGCGGGCTGCTCGACGTCGTGTCCGCGCTCCGCTGGATCCGGCGCAACATCCGCAGGTACGGCGGAGATCCGGGCAACGTCACGGTCGCCGGTCAGTCGTCGGGCGCGCAGACCGTCGCGAGCCTGATGGTGATGCCCGCGGCGGACGGCCTGTTCCAGCGCGCCATCGCGCACAGCCTCGCCGGCAGGTTCTTCACGCCGGCCAAAGCCGCCGAGGTGCAGCGGGAAGCGGACCCGGACGTGGTGCTGTACCAGCCGATCGTGGACGGCGACACGCTGCCGCGCTCCCCGCTGGAGGGCCCGTACGGCGTGGACCTCCTGGTGTGCCACACCGAAGCCGAGGACGCCGAGCTGTTCCAACGGCCGACGGTCAGGCTCGCCGACGAGCACGGGAGCGCGTTCCGGTCGGTCTACGCCAGGCGGCCGGCCCACCACGGCGCCGACGTCCCGGACATGTTCCGCGGTGACATCGCCGAAGCCTGGGCGAGGTTCGCCGCGACCGGCGACCCGGGCTGGCCGAGGCACGAGCTGAAGCGCTGGGTCTGAGCTCTAGCTCTCCGTCGTGAGCCCCAGCGTGCCGTCCAGCCGCGGCACGCACGCCCCGTCCCGCTCGTCCGTGGCCAGGAACTCGGTGAGGCACCGGCCGATCTGCTCGTGACCACGGGCGTTGGGGTGGAAGGACTCCTGCAACGCGTGGGAGGAACGGCTCTGGTCCCGCAGCCCGTCCCAGTCGACGGACAGCCGCGTGAACCACTCGGTCGAGGGATCGGAACCACCCGCGCACGCCTCGTGGCCCTCACCGGCGCGTGCCAGGTCCAGGAACCGCGCGCCGACCCTGTCCGCGGCGGTGCGCAGGCCGTTCGACAGCTCCGGCACCGCCTCCTCGACGACCCACTCCAGGTCCGTCGTGCGCAACGGGCAGCCGGAGAGGTTCTGCAGCGAGCGCGGCATCTTCGGTGAGACCGGTGCGGCGTACGACTGCACGACGAGCTGGTAGGAGGAGTCGAGGTAGGCGGCGTCGCGCATCGTCTGGCGGATGGCGCTCAGCGTGTTCTCGACCTTGGGGACCATCCGCCGCACGCGCTTGGACCACTCCGGCGCCACGGCGGACGTGCAGTCGCTGCGCTTGCCCCACGCCTCGAAGCACCTGTTGAGGATCTCGGAGAAGCGCGGGTCGTCGTTCGCGCCGACGGCCACGACGATCGCCACGACGCGGTGCGAGCCGGCGATCTCGCGCAGCCGGGGGAGCTGCTCGGTGCGCAGCTTGTCCGAGTTCGCACCCGAGCACGCCAGGTTGAACCTCTGGTCGGCCTCGACCGCCGTCTTCGCGATCTCCGCGTCGCGCGAGCGGTGGCACCAGTTGCCGCCCTGCTCGCCGTCGGTGCCGCTCTCGTAGTTGCCGGCGCCCTCGCCGGACATCGTGCTGTCGCCCAGCGCGACCACCGCGGTCCTCGACTCGCGCTCGGGCGTGGACGGAGGCGGGAACGGGTGATCGCTCACGATCAGGAGGATCGCGAGCAGGCTCATCACCGCGAGGGGCAGCACTCTCCGCATCGCTGATCAGTTTACGTGGCTGGCCGAATGCGAGGGGACCTTGGCGTTGCCCCTTCAACGCGCGATGAGGAAAGTGGAGGGGTGGGGATTCTGAGGGAGATAGTCGTGGTGGCGTACGACCGCACCGCGTTGCTGGACCTGGCGGGACCGGTGGAGGTGTTCCAGTCGGCGAACTACGGCGAGCCTCGCTACGAGGTCACGATCGCCACGCTCGGAGGGGGACCCTTCACCGCGACCGCGGGGGTGCGGATCGAGGCTGGGGCCGATCTGCGCACGCTGGACCGTCCGATCGACACGCTGCTCGTGGTCGGCGGCTGGGGATATGACGAGGCCGCGGCGGACGCCGTGCTCATGACCAACCTGCGGCGTCTGGCGCTGAAGTCGCGCCGGATCGCGGGTGTGTGCACGGGCGCCGTGGTGCTGGCGAGCGCCGGGCTGCTCGCGGGCAAGAGGGCGACCACGCACTGGGCGTTCACCGGGGAGCTGGAGAACCGCGGTGTCGAGGTCGAGCCGGACGCGATCTTCGTGTGCGACGGGCAGGTGTCCACGTCCGCTGGGGTGACGGCGGGCATCGACCTCTCGCTGGCCATGGTCGAACAGGACCACGGGCCAGCGCTGGCCCGCAGGATCGCGCAGTACCTGGTCGTGTTCCTCCAGCGTTCCGGTGGTCAGTCGCAGTTCAGCGTGCACACGCGGGCCAAGCCGGTGTCGGACGGCTCGCTGCGCACGTTGCTCGACGACATCCACGCGGACCCGACCCGTGAGTGGACGGTGCCGGTCATGGCGCGCAAGGCCATGATGAGCGTGCGGCACTTCGCCCGCGTCTTCTCGCGCAACGTGGGCGTCTCACCCGCCCAGTACGTCGAACGAGCCCGTGTCGAGGCCGCCGCCGACAGGCTGGCGAGCACCGGCGACTCGTTGGACCTCATCGCCCGCCAGTCGGGGTTCGGCTCTGCCGAGACCCTGCGACGGGCCTTCCTGCGCGTGCTCGGCGTGTCGCCGGGCAGCTACCGCGCCCGTTTCCGGACAACTGGGGTTGCCTGATGGAAGCCGCATTCGTGCTCTACCCGAACATGACGTCGCTCGACCTGACAGGCCCGTTCGAGGTGCTCGCCAGCGTGCCGGTCGTGACGCCGAAGTTCGTCGCCGCCACGCTCGACGCCGTCAAGTCCGACAACGGCCTGATCGTCCAGCCCACCCACACGTTCGCCGACGTGAAGACCACCGACATCGTGGTGGTGCCCGGCTCCGGGTACTGGAAGCAGGTGCTGCGGGAGTCGGCGGAGCTCGTCGAGTGGCTGCGGGCGATCCACCCGACCACGAAGTGGACGACGTCGGTGTGCACCGGGTCGACGTTGCTCGCCGAGGCCGGGCTGGTCTCGAAGGCGACCACGCACTGGGCCGCGCGCGAGGACCTGGAGGTGCGCGGCGTCGAGGTGTCGACGGACCGCGTCGTGTTCGACGGCAAGGTCGTCACCGGCGCGGGCGTGTCGGCGGGCATCGACATGGCGCTGCGGCTGGTCGAGGCCGAGTTCGGCGAGGTGGTGTCGCAGGCGGTGCAGGTCGGCATCGAGTACGACCCGCAGCCGCCGCGGCCCTACGACTCGATCCCGGCGGAGATCGCCCAGGGGCTCATGACCGCGTTCCAGTCACGTCAGGCCTGACTGGACGGCGAACACCACGAGCTGGGCGCGGTCGCGCGCGCCCAGCTTCACCATCGCCCGCGACACGTGCGTGCGGACGGTCGCGGGCGAGATCACCAGCACCGCCGCGATCTCGTCGTTGGACGCGCCGGACGCCACGTGCCGCATGATCTCCCGCTCGCGTTCGGTCAGCTTGTCCAGGTGCGGCACGGGCCTGGCCGACGCGCCGGACGCGAACCGGTCGATCACCCTGCGCGTGACGGACGGCGAGAGCAGCGAACCGCCGTCGGCCACCACGTGGACGGCCCGCAGGAGGTCGGTGGGGTCGGAGTCCTTCACCAGGAAACCGGACGCACCGGTCCGCAGCGCCTCGAACACGTACTCGTCGAGGTCGAACGTCGTGAGCATGACGATCCTGACCGCGGCGCAGGCGGGGTCGGCAGAGACCCGGCGCAGCACCTCCAGGCCGTCCATCACGGGCATGCGGATGTCGAGGAACACGACGTCGGGCTTCGCCGACCGGATCAGCGACAGCGCCGCGCGGCCGTCGGCGGCCTCGCCCGCGAGCTGGACGTCGTCCTCGGTCTCGATCAACGTCCGCAGGCCCATCCTGACCAGCGGCTGGTCGTCCGCCACCACCACGCGAATCATGACGGCAACGGTATCCGTGCGGTCACGGCGAAGCCGTGCGATCCGTCGACGTCGAGCCTGCCGCCGAGCGCCTCCGCCCGTGAACGCATGCCCGTGATGCCGTGGCCCTCGGTGAAGACGCTGGGGGTGCCGTTGTCGGTCACGTGCACCACGAGCTCGTCACGCACGACGTGCACGCGAACGGCCGCGACGACACCGGGAGAGGAGTGCCGCAGAACGTTGGTCAGCGACTCCTGCACGATCCGGTACACGGCGAGCTGGTAGGTGCCGGGCAGATCCACGTCGGCGACCTCGACCGACACGTCGAGACCGGCGTCGCGCATCCGCGACGCCAGCGCCGGGACGTCGGCGAGGGTGATCACCGGTGTCAGCGGTGCGGAGCCGCGCAGGGTGTCCAGTTCGGACCGCAGCCCGTCCAGCGCCTCCCTGGACGTGTCGCGGATCGCCTCCAGCGACGCGCGGGCCTTCGCGGGGTCCTTGTCCAGCACGTAGAGCGCGACGCCGGCCTGCATCGCGATCACCGAGAG
>JASLAV010001137.1 GCA_030146905.1 Lentzea sp.
TTTCGGCAACTGGCAGCCGCACGTCGGCCCCGGCACGCCCGCCGCGGTCCTGATCGCCTTCCTCGTGGTCGCCAAGGGGCCCGAGCTCGCCCGGCACCGGTTCGCGCTGCCGATCGCCTACGTGACGGCGACGGCGTTCACGTTGTCCCTGGCCATGATCGACGGCTGGGACCGGTTCGCCACCAGGCTCACGACCGGCGACGAGTACCTGCACGAGGTCCCCGGCGTCACCGACATCCCCGCGATGCTGCGGGGTTTCGCCGCACGCATCCCCGACTTCCAGGCGGACTCGTGGACCACCCACGTCTCCGGCCACCCGCCGGGCGCGCTGCTGACGTTCGTCTGGCTCGACCGCGTCGGGCTCGGCGGGGGAGCGGCGGCGTCGCTGTTCTGCGTCCTGGCCGGGTCGCTCGCCGTCGTGGCGATCGCCAAGGCCGTCGGCGACAACGCCGTGCTGCCGTTCCTCGTGCTGTTCCCCGGCGCCGTGTGGGTCGGTGCGTCGGCGGACGGCATGTTCATGGGCGTCGCCGCCGTCGGCGTCTGCCTGCTCACCAGGTGGCCGCTGCTGGGCGGCGTCGTGCTGGGCTGGTGCCTGTTCCTGTCCTACGGCCTGGTGCTGCTCGCCCCGCTCGCGCTGGCGGCGGTGTGGCGCCGGGGTGATCTGCCCGCCACCGCGCGCCGGGCCGCCGTGGCCGCCGCCGGCGCGCTCGCGGTCGTGGGGGCGTTCGCGGTGGCCGGGTTCTGGTGGTACGAGGGCTATGAGCTCGTCAAGCTCCGCTACTACCAGGGCATCGGTGACACCCGGCCGTACTGGTACTGGGTGTGGGCGAACCTCGCCGCGCTCGCACTGGTCATCGGACCGGCGGGCATCCGCGGACTGCGCAAGGACAGGTGGGTGATCGCCGCGGGCACCGCGATCCTGGCCGCGGACCTGTCCGGGCTGAGCAAGGCCGAGACCGAACGGATCTGGCTGCCCTTCGCGGTCTGGCTGCTCGCCGGTGCCGCGAGGCTCGACAGGAGGTGGCTCACCGCCCAGGCGCTGCTCGCCCTGGCGGTGAACCACCTCGTGCTCACGAACTGGTGACGGGCTCCCGCTGCGAGGCGGAGGCGAAGCCGCGCACGCCCTCGGTGAACCCGACCCTGGCCTCGAAACCCAGCACGTCCAACGCCTTCGCGGGCGACGCGACCACGTGGCGCACGTCGCCGGGACGAGCGCCGCCGACGATCTCCGGCGCCGGGCCGTCGCACGCCTCGGCCAGCGCGACGGCGAGGTCGCCGATCGTGTGCGGGGTGCCGGAGCAGACGTTGACCGCCTCGAAACCGGGCCGTGGCGAGGACAGGGCGAGCACGTTGGCCCGCGCCACATCGGTGACGTGCACGAAGTCGCGGCGCTGCCGGCCGTCCTCCATCACGCGCGGCGCGACACCGTTCCGCAGCGCGGAGCGGAAGATCGACGCCACCCCGGCGTACGGGGTGTCACGCGGCATCCTCGGGCCGTAGACGTTGTGGTACCGCAACGCCCACACGCTCCCGCCGGTCTGCCTCGCCCACGCGCCCGCGAGGTGCTCCTGGGCCAGCTTCGTCGCGGCGTAGGTGCTGCGCGGCTCCAGCGGCGCGTCCTCCGGCACCAGCTCGGACACCACGAAGTCGCCGCAGGAGCACCGCGGTTCGTACACGCCGCGGGCCAGGTCACCGGCGGACCGCTCGGCGCGGACGATCCCGTGCGACAGGCACCGGTACCGCCCCTCGCCGTACACGACCATGGACGACGCCAGCACCAGCCGTGACACCCCGGCCCGGTGCATCTCGGCCAGCAGCACGGCGGTGCCCAGGTCGTTGTGCCGCGCGTAGGAGGGCGCGTCGAGCGGATCGACGCCGTGCCCGACCATCGCCGCCTGGTGGCACACCGCGTCCACTGTGGACAACAACGGTCGCAGCACCTCGGGGGAGGTGACGTCGCCGACGACCAGTTCGTGGTCCAGCACGGGAACCGTGCCGTGCGCCTCGGGCAGCAACGCGTCGAGGAGCACGCAGTCGTGTCCTTGCGCGGTCAGCTCGTCCGCGACGTGCGACCCGATGAACCCTGCCCCGCCGGTGATCAGTACTCGCATGGACCGACCGTAGGACCGCCGGGGGTGCCGGGCGCGTCCCGACGGCTAGCCGTCAGAACTCCGTAAGACCATCTCGACCACGAACCGCGACCCGGCCGGTGAGCGTTCCTCCACCCAGACCCTGCCACCCAGCCGGTGCACGTGCTCGCGGACCAGCGCGAGCCCCAGCCCGCTGCCCGTGTCGTCACCACGGCTGCCCGCCATGACACCCCGCGCGAACCGTTCGAAGATCTCCTCCCGCAACTCCTCCGGCACCCCCGGTCCCGCGTCCTCCACCGCCAGCCGGACCCGCCCGCCGCACTCCCGCACGCGCACCAGCACCGCGCCGCCCGCGTGCCGCTCGGCGTTGTCCAGCAGGTTCGTCAGCACCCGGTCGAGCCTTCGCCGGTCGCCGAGCACCACGGCGGGCTCCAGGTCCAGCGGCACCGGTGTGCGGGTCGCGACCACGTTGCGCACCAACGCGTCCACCGCGATCTCCTCCGGCGGCGGGTCGTCGGTCTGGTCGGCCCGCGAGATCTCCAGCAGGTCGACGACCATCCGCGCGAACCTGTCGACCTCCGAGGTCAGCAGCTCCAGCGCGGTGCCCGCGGTGCCGGGCAGGTGCTCACGGCGACGGCGCAGGACCGCGCCCGCGTTCACCATCGTCGTCAACGGCGACCGCAGCTCGTGCGACACGTCCGACGCGAACCGCGCGTCGCGCAACGCCCGTTGTTCCAGCGCCTGGGCCGTCGAGTTGAACTTCGCCGCCAGCGCCGCGAGATCCGGGTCGTCCTGGTCCGGCAGCCGGGCGCGCAGATCACCACCGGCGATCCTGCCCGCGGCGGAGCTGAGCTCGGCCAGCGGCCTCAGCGCCCGCTTCGACGCCCACGCGCCCAGTGCCGCGCCGAGCAGCCCGGCACCGATCGTCCCCGCGGCCAGCACCGCGCCGAGGAACGCGAACGTCCGGTCGAGCTGCCGCAACCCGGACAGCTCGACGTAGACGGCGCCGCCAGCCAGCGGACGCGTCACGGCGAGCGTCCGCACCCCGTGCACGGTGATCCTCGCGGTACCCGGCGGGTGCTCCACCACAGCGGCGGGCAGCCGGGACAGGTCGATCGCGCGGCCGGCGGCGACCGGGCCGTGAGGACCGAGCACGAGGATCGACGAGTCGGGCCCTGTCGTGAGACCGGTCAGCAGCTCGCCGAGTCCTGGGGAGGGCAGCGACTTCTCGACCAGCCGCGCGTTGACCTCCGCCTGCCTGGCCACGCACGCCTCACGTTGCCGCAGCAGGTGACCGGTGGCGAGGTTCCACGTCGTGAACGCCAGCACGCTCGTCGCGACCAGCAGGCCGAAGCTGAACGAGAGGGTGACTCGGTGGCGCAGGGTGAGCCTCACGAGCGGATCCGGTAACCGGCGCCGCGCACGGTGAGCACCAGGACCGGGTCGTCGGGGTTCGCCTCGACCTTTCGTCGCAGCCTCCTTATGTGCACGTCCAGCAACCGGGTGTCACCGAAGTAGTCATATCCCCAGACCTTGTGCAGCAGCTGTTCTCTGGTGACGATTCGGCCGCCCGCACCAGCGAGTTCCAGCAGCAGCCGGAATTCGGTCCTGGTGAGATGAACGCGTTCACCCGCACGGTGCACGACTCCTTCCTGCGGACGGATTTCCAGATCGCCGATCCGAACGGCGACCCTGCCCGGTCCGCGCCTGCGCAACAACGCGCGGACGCGTGCCGCGAGAACGTCGCCCATCAACGGTTTCGTGACGTAGTCGTCCGCTCCCGCCTCGAGCCCGGCGATCACGTCCCTGGCGTCCGTCCGCGCCGTGACCACGATGATGGGCAGGTCACCGCGGTACCTGAGGGTCCGCACGACCTCCAGCCCGTCGAGGCCGGGCAGCGTCAGGTCGACCAGCACCACGTCGAACGACTCGGTCTCCAGTCTTCGCAGAGCCTCTTCACCCGAATGCGCCTCGTCGACGGTGAAACCCTCGTCGGACAAGGCGAGGCTCAACGCCTGCCGGATTCGCTCGTCGTCTTCTACCAGCAGGACCCGTACGCACACCAAGACTCCACTGTGTGAGAGCCGCGGCGACGGCGTCTCACACAGTGGAGTGAAAGTCGATCAAAAGCAAGAACGCTTCGGTTTGAAATGGGGTGGGCGTGCTTTTCGCCGAACGCGGGATCGGTTCGTGGACAAGTGACTCGAAGCCCTTGGCGGCCGGCGACTCGCGGTCCGGCTCCTCCCGGAACGGCACGACGGTCGGCATGATCGTGTCGATGTGCCGAGAATGTCCTCATGCGCGCGTTGACGGTGGATCTTGCACGACCCGGGTCGTTGTCCTTGTCGGAGCTGCCCGATCCGGTGCCGGGGCCGGACGACCTGCTGGTCGAGGGACTGGCGGTCGGCATCTGCGGGACCGACCGCGAGATCGTGCGCGGCGAGTTCGGGACCGGTGGCACGCTGGTGATCGGCCACGAGTCGCTCGGGCGCGTGATCAGCGGACCGGGCTTCGAACCGGGATCACTGGTCGCGGGAGTGGTTCGCAGGCCCGACCCCGTGCCATGCGCGGCCTGTGCGCGCGGCGAGTTCGACATGTGCCGCAACGGGCAGTACACCGAGCGCGGGATCACCGGTCTCGACGGGTACGGCTCGACGTTGTGGACGGTGCCGTCGTCGTACGCCGTGGGCGTCAGCTCGCTGACGGGTGTCCTGGTCGAGCCGGCGTCGGTGGTGGTCAAGGCCTGGGAACGGCTGGACCGGCTCGCGCTGTTCGGGTTCGACAGCGTGCTGGTGACGGGAGCGGGGCCGATCGGGCTGCTGGCGGCGCTGGTCGGGGTGCAGCGCGGGCTGGACGTGCACGTCTTCGACCTGGCGCAGGACGGCCCGAAGCCCGCGCTGGTGGAGTCGCTGGGCGCGACCTACCACCGGGAGCTGCCGGACCACCAGGTGGTGATCGAGGCGACCGGGGCGCCCTCGCTGGTGGCACGGCTGCTCGGGCGCGACCTGGTGTGCCTGACCGGGGTGCCGTCCACGGAGGTGGTTCCGGCGGACATCGGCCGGATCAACCGCGACCTGGTGCTGCGCAACGGGATCGTGTTCGGGACCGTCAACGCGAACGTGCGGCACTACCGCGAGGCTGCCGCGGTGCTGGAGCGCGCGGACGACGAGTGGTTGTCGTCGGTGATCACCCGGCGGGTTCCGCTGGAGTCGTTCGCCGAGGCGTTCGAGCACCGGCCCGGCGACGTGAAGGTGGTGCTGGAGCTGTGAGAGCGGCGGCCAGCACGATTCCGGCCGCCAGCAGCAACGCCTGGTGGTAGCCGTCGCGGAGCAGGGGAGTGGCGATGAGGGGGCCGATGACCTGGCCCGCCGAGTAGCCGGTCGTCAGCACCGCCGCGGCACGGGGGAAGCCCAGCTCCGCGCCGATCCTGAGCGAGGTCGCCGCGACGGTGAGGAACGTGCCACCGAAGAGGACCACGGCGACCAGTGCGGCGGCGGTCCCGCCGACGAGTGCCGGCAGCGCGATGCCGGCGGCCTGCAGGAACAACGCCGCCGGCAGCAGGTTCCTGCCCTTGACCGCCACGGAGAGGGCGGCGGAGACGCCGACCAGCACCCAGGCACCGCTGCCGAGGGGACCGCTGATCGCGGCGACCAGGAACGTCCCGGCGATGATGTAGCCGACGCCTTCGAGGGTGTAGCTCGCGAACAGCGCGCCGAACCCGCGCCGCCCGGTTCGGGTCCTCCGCTGCCGCGGCTGCTCCGGCCGGAGGTTCCACGCCGCGAGCGCGAGCACCGCGGACACGGCCGCCGCCGCCCACCACACGACCTGCCAGCGGTCGTCCGCCAGCACGATCAGCCCGGACAGCGCGATCCCCGCGCCGACGCCGCTCATGCCCCAGCCCGGCCCGGCGTTCACCGCGGCCACGAACACCAGCGCGCTCGCGATGCCCGCGAGCAGGCGCAGCGCGAACCACGCGGCCATGCCGTGCGCCAGCGGCATCCCGGCGAGGCTCAGCACCAGCAGCACGAGCGCCACGCGGTGGGTGGTCCTCGACGGCGCCCGCACGATCGTCGCGAGTGCGCCGACGAAGTAGCCCAGGTAGTTGGCGGTGGCCAGGCTCGCGGCCGAGGGGGCGCTCAGCCCGGCCTGAGCGGTCATCAGCGGCAGGACCGGCGTGTAGACGAACCGCCCGATGCCCATCCCCACCGCGAGCGAGGCGGCTGCCTGCCGGGCGCTCACCGCCCCGGGTCGTTCGGGTGGGAGTGCACGGGCGTGACGGTGAACGCCATCCACGGGCTCAGTGGGAGGGTGCCGAGGACGTTCGCGTGGAGGTCGTCCTCGTCATCGGCCCGCCACAGGCCGATGCTGCGCATCTCGCCGATCGGCCGCCAGAGCCGGACGATGTTGCCGCTCGCGGTGAGCTCCTTGGCCCGCACGGCCTCCGCGGCGCGTCGATCGTCCACTTCGGACTCCGGTGTGCCGTCGGGGATCGTTGTGGTGATCTCGACGATGAACTCTCTCACGACCTCATCGTCCGACCGGGGCGCCGCCGACGCCACGACCGGAATTCTCCTGCGTGGGAGCCTGGGCCTCCTAGGATGCGAGGCGTGGAACTGCGTCAACTCCGGTACTTCCTCGCCGTCGCCGAAGAGCTCCACTTCGGCAGGGCGGCCGCCCGTCTGCTGATCGCGGGGCCGTCGTTGTCGCAGCAGATCAAGGCGCTCGAACGCGACCTCGGCGTACCGCTGTTCACCCGCGACCGCCGCACCGTCGCCCTCACCTCGGCCGGCGCCGCGCTGGTACCGGAGGTGCGGGCGCTGCTGGAGAGGGCCGACGAGCTGCACCGGCACGCGCGTCAGCTCTCCGGGTCGCGGCCGGTGCGGATCGGGTACGTCAACTGGCTCCCGCCCGACCTGACCTCGCGCACGGCCGGGATCGCGCAGCTGTACGTGGACGCCTGGGTCGTGCCCTCGCACCAGCAGGCGGCACGGGTCGCGGACGGCAGCCTCGACCTGGCCGTGTGCTGGATCCGCCGCTCGGAAGCGGCTCAGCTCGGCCTGACCGCGCGGCTGCTGGGCGCGGACCGGCTCTACGCGGTCGCCGTCGGCACGGACACGAGTCCCGTGCGCGCGAAGGACATCGCGGTGCTGGTGGACGACGACGTCACGTCGTGGCAGTCCTGGAACGACTACGCCGAGGAGTTCGCCCGCGACACCGGCGCCGCAGTCCGGCGCATCCACAACGGCGCCATCACCGGGCCGGCGTTCTTCGACCACGTGCGGGTGTGCACGACGCCGGTGCTCAACTCGCCGAAGGGCCAGACCACGCCGTTGCCGCCGGACCTCGTGCAGCGGCCCGTCGTCGACCCCGAGGTGATCTGGTCCTGGTCGCTGGTGCGCCGCGAGGACGAGGTGCGTGCGGACGTGATCGCCGCCGCCGAGGCGATCGTGCGGGACGTGGGCGATCTCGGACTGGGCCGCCCGGACGTCTGGCTGCCCGCCGACGACCCCCACCGGGGCCTGGGAGGCTGAGCCTCCCACGAGGGAGGGAACAGGTCGCAATTCCGTGAAATGAACTCGCGGGTGCTCGCCGTTGTGGCTGACAGTTCCACTTCTCCTCCTTCGAAAGCGAGCAGGAAAATGACCAGCAAGGTGGCAATCGTCACGGGTGCGTCGCAGGGAATCGGTGCGGCTCTCGTTCCCGCCTACCGCAAGCTCGGCTATTCGGTTGTCGCGGTCTCGCGTTCCGTCGAGCCCTCCGACGATCCCGAGGTGCTCACCATCCGCGCCGACCTCTCCCGGACGGGCGAGGGTGCGCGGGTCGTCCAGGAGGCGCTCGCCCGGTTCGGCCGTGTCGACGCGCTCGTGAACAACGCCGGCGTGTTCGTCGCCAAGCCGTTCACCGAGTACACCGATGAAGACTTCGCCACTGTCATCGGCACGAACCTCGTCGGCTTCTTCGACATCACCCGCAGCGCTGTCGCCGCCATGCGGAACGGCGGCGGGCACGTCGTGAACGTGTCCACGAGCCTCGTCGACCACGCGCTGTCCGCGGTGCCGTCGGCTCTCGCGTCGCTGACCACGGGGGGTCTGAACGCCGTCACCAGGTCCCTCGCGGTCGAGTACGCCGGCAGGGACATCCGGTTCAACACCGTCGCGCTCGGCATCATCAGCACGCCGATGCACGCCCCGGAGACCCACGAGGCGCTCGCGGCGCTGCACCCCCTCGGCCGGATCGGCGAGATCTCCGAGGTGGTCGACGCGGTCACGTTCCTGGAGCAGGCCGGCTTCGTGACGGGCGAGGTCCTGCACGTCGACGGCGGCCAGAGCGCGGGGCACTGACATGGTCCTCGAAGACGTCATGGACCGGTGGAAGGACGCCGTGGACGCGCACGACCCGGAGCGCGTCGGGGCCGGTTTCACCGAGGACGCCATTTTCCAGGGGCTCAAGCCCTACGGGATCGGGCGGGCGGAAATCGCCGCCTACTACGATTCCCAGCCCATCGGCTTGAAAGCCGAGTACGAGGTGCCGGAAACGCGCAAACTGGCCGACGACCTCGTTCTCGGATACCTGAAAGTCGATTTCTCGTTCACCGACAGGCCGGCGATCACCGTCCACCTGAGCGTGCTGGTGAGGGGAGACCTGATCGCGCATTACCAGGTCTCCTGCCTCTCCAACTAGTGCCTGCGAGGCTCCCGGCCGTACGGCGACTTCGGTCGCTCCAGGTCGGGAGCCTTCGGGATCGGCACCGTGACCGGGTTGTCCGCCGTGATCGTGATCGGCTCGCCGTGGTGCTTCGTGCTCAGCTCGTCGCCGT
>JASLAV010001146.1 GCA_030146905.1 Lentzea sp.
TGCGGCGATCATGCTGACCACCGCGCTGCCCGGCTGCGTCTACGTCTACCAGGGGGAGGAGCTGGGGCTGGAGGAGGTCGACGACCTGCCCGACGAGCTGCGCGAGGACCCGGTGTGGGTGCGTTCCGGGCACACCGACCGGGGCCGTGACGGGTGCCGGGTGCCGATCCCGTGGGGTGACGACGGCCCGTCGTGGCTGCCGCGGCCGGAGCACTGGCGGTCGCTGTCGGTGGCCGCGCAGACCGGTGACCCCGACTCGATGCTCGCGCACTACCGCAACGTGCTGGCGCTGCGGCGTTCGGAGCGGTCGTTGGGCGACGGGCCGATGGAGTGGCTGGACCTCGGGCCGGGCGTGGTCGCGTTCAGCCGCGGCGACGACTTCGCCTGCGTGCTCAACCTGTCCGCCGAACCGGTCGCGCTGCCCGCGCACGACGCCGTGCTGCTGGCCAGCGGGGCCCTCGTGGACGGCGCCGTGCCGCCGGACACCGCGGTGTGGGTCAGGACGGCTCGCTGACCCGTCCGGTCCGCGTCGCCAGGTTGCACTCCAGCAGGCCGAGCACCCTCAGGGTCTCGGCCTGCTGGTCTTCGCCCATGTCGCCGAGGGTGGCCTCCTCCAGCTCGCGCCACATGCGCTCGACCTCGTGCCGCAGCGCCTGGCTGGCGGCGGTCGGCTCGACGAGCACGGCGCGGCCGTCGGTCGGGTCGGGTGAGCGGCGCACGAAGCCCGCCCGCTCCAGCCGCTGCACCGTCCGGGTCATGGTCGGCGAGTCCGAGCCCAGCACGCCGCACAGGTCGGTCAGCCGCTGCGGGCCGCAGTCCCAGAGGTACATCATCACCATTTCCTGGCCGGGGTGCAGACCTGCCTGCCTGAGCAGCTGACTCGCCAGGAGGCGGTGCAGCCGGGCCACGCGGAAGATCGCGTGGCTGATCCGGCCGTTCTCGGCGACCTCGGGAACCGGCACTGACGTGGGATTTTGTCCTGTCGCGGCCATGCTTCGAGTCTACCCGCCCGTTCGAGTGATGGCTGTCACACCGACTTGAGGGAATCATCTGAACTCGGATTGCTGTTCGAGCAGATAAAGACGGCAACCTGGAGGAAGCGATGAGCACCGCGTTCGAGCCCCTGGACCTGGCCGGCACGAAGCTGGCCAACCGGATCGTGATGGCCCCCATGACCCGCAGCCGCGCGTACGACACGGTGCCGACGCCGTTGATGGCCGAGTACTACGCGCAGCGGGCGAGCGCCGGGTTGATCATCACCGAGGGCGTCCAACCGTCCGTCGTCGGCCAGGGCTACCCGTTCACACCGGGGTTGCACAGCGACGAGCAGGTCGAGGGCTGGCGCCTGGTGACGGACGCGGTGCACGCGGCGGGCGGGCGGATCTTCGCGCAGCTCATGCACACCGGCCGGATCGGCCACCCGAGCCTGCTGCCCGGCGACCTGCACCCCGTGGGCGCGTCCCCGGTGCGCGCGGCGGGCCAGGTGTTCACCGGCGACGCGATGCAGGACTACGTCACGCCGGTCGAGCTGACGCAGGCCGAGATCGAGGCGACCGTCGCCGACTTCGCCACCGCCGCCCGCAACGCGGTCGAGGCCGGGTTCGACGGGGTCGAGCTGCACGGCGCCAACGGCTACCTGCTGCACCAGTTCCTGGCCGACAACACGAACCTGCGCACCGACGAGTGGGGCGGCTCGGTCGAGAACCGGATCCGGTTCGTGGTCGAGGTCGTCCGCGCGACGTCCGAGGCGATCGGCGCGCACCGCGTCGGCCTGCGGATCTCCCCGGCCGGCCAGTACAACGACATCGCCGAGGAGACGCACGACGAGCTGTACCCGGCCCTGGTCGACGCCATCGACCCGGTCGGCCTGGCCTACCTGCACATCGGTGAGCAGGGTGAGCGGGCGCTGACGCTGGAGCTGCGCAAGCGCTTCTCGGGCGTCCTGATCCTCAACCCGTTCACGCCCGACGGCTCCACCGGTCCCGAGCACCTGGCCCTGCTGGACGACGGCACGGCGGACGCCCTGAGCTTCGGCGCGCTGTTCCTGGCCAACCCGGACCTGCCCGCCCGCCTGGCGAACGGCGGCCCGTTCAACACGCCGGACCCGTCGTCCTTCTACGGCGGCTCCGAGCAGGGCTACATCGACTACCCGGCCCTGAGCAGCGTGAACGCCTGACCGACCCGTTCTGGGCGTTGAACTCGGCTGTTCCGAACGTAGGACACTCGCGACGTGAACGTAGGACTCTCGCGCGTGTCCTGCGTTCGGAATGCGCGTGTCCTACGTTCACGGGTGGTGCCGTGACACGGCTCGGCCCCGGTCGCGTGGTCGCGACCGGGGCCGAGGCGGTGATGACTAGTTGTTCGCCGCGCGCCTGCGCAGCACGATCAGCAGGGCCGCGCCACCGCCCAGCAGGACGACGCCGATCACCAGCGGGATCGCGATGCTCGCGCCCGTGCTGGCCAGCTCGTCCGTGTCGGCGACCGGCACGACCGCGGCGTCGGTCGTGGTCGTGGTGGCCGGGACCGACGACTCCGACGTCTCCGTCGTGGGCTCCACCGTGGTGGTCGTGGTCTCGCTCGGCTCGGTCGTCGTCTCGACCGTCGTGGTGGTGCTCGTCGTCTCGGTGGTCGTGGTCGTCGTGGTCGTCGTCGGAACGACGCACGCCTCGACGGTCTTGGTCTTGGTGAAGGAGTACTGGTTGCCGTCGTGCGCCTTCACCTCGACGACGAACACGCGCTTGACGTCGCCGCTGGCGGAGTAGGAGCCCTCGAAGCTCCTGCCGAAGTCCTTGTTCTCCAGCTCCTTGTCACCGTCGAGGGTGACCTTGACGCGGTTGGACTTCTGGGCGGTGCTCTCGGCGTACTGCGTCAGCTTCACGCTGAGGGTGGTGGTGCCGTCCTTGCACTCAGCATTCAGCACCGGGGTGTGCGCGGAGGCGGGGACAGCGGCGAAGACGGTCGCGGCGGCTGCGGCGACAGCGGCGCCGACCAGGGCACCGACTCTGGCGAACTGCATGTGAGGGCTCCTGAGGGAAGGGCTAAGGAGAACCGCGTCACCATATCGGGGGGTTTATAACAACACCATTGGGGGTTCGGTAACTACTTTCCGTAGGAACGTGACCTACCGTCGGGAACTTCGCCGGAGGACGAAAAGCCTCACGACCGCGCTGAGCAGCGGTGACCGGAGCACGACCGGCCACGCGCCACCCGCTGTCGTCAGCTCCTCGCGTAGACGTCGGTCGTCGGCACCGAGGTGCTGAAGCCGCTCGCGAAGAGCTGGTTCACCCTGTTCGCCTCCTGGGGTGTTCGGGCAGGGGTTGCGGCAGGACGTGCCCGATCTCGTGCGCCACGATCCGCAGCGACGAGTGAGCTGCCGCGACGTCGCGCGAGTCGATGTGGATCGTGGCGCTCCCGCCGCGGACCATCCGCAGGTTCGGCACGCGGGAGTTCCGGATCTGCGCGGCTGGTCGGCTTCCGCCGAGTAGCCGGAGGCGCTGCAGTAGACGGTCCTGGCCAGGCACAGCGCCCCGACGACGAGGCGCAGCACCTTCTTCGTCACACGATCTCCTTCGGTGCAGGGTAGGAAGGCTCTCGTGTGCTACGACATTAAGAGGGGATGAACGGCAGGCGTCATAGGGTTTGGGCATAGATGCCGTCGATGTCCCACCGACCGGCGTCGGCCATCAGGCCGATCATCCCCGAGACCAGGCGGAGCTGGTCGACGCCGCGGATGTCGGCCTCCACCAGCCGCGGCGAGCACACCACGACCGCCACGGCCTGCGCCCGTGACAGCGCGACGTTCAACCGGTTGCGGGACAACAGGAAGTCCAGTCCGCGCGGCAGGTCGACGGCGGCCGACGACGTCATCGTGGTGATCACCACGGGCGCCTCCTGACCCTGGAACCGGTCCACGGTGCCGACCCGCACGTGCTCGTAGCCGTGCTTCTCCAGCTCGCGCCGCACCAGGCGCACCTGGAGGTTGTACGGCGCCACCACGAGGACGTCGGAGTCGTCCAACGCCCGCGCGTCCGGCCCGTCCGTCCACATGCGACCCATCAGCGAACGCACCACGCCCACCACCGCCGTCGCCTCCTCGACGGACGACGTGGTGTTGTGCGAGTGGGGCACCGAGTGCACGTACACCCCGGACGGCACGCCGTCGATCCCGCGCGCGGCGGCGCTGGGGTGGGCGTGCAGGAGCCCGGCGTAGGACAGGTTCGACACCGGTTCGCACACGGCCGGGTGCATGCGCCGCGTCTGGTCCAGGAAGTAGCCCAGCTCCGGCGGGATGACGTCCGCGTCGCCGATCAGGTGCCCCAGCGCCGACGCCTCCGCGCCCGCCGGGTGCGTGCCCTGCACGACCTGGGGCAACTGCTGCGGATCGCCCAGCAGCACCAGGTTGCGCGCGCACGTCGACACGGCCAGCGCGTCGGCCAGCGCGAACTGGCCGGCCTCGTCCACGATCAGCACGTCGAACGGCTGCTCGCGCAACGCCGTGTTGGCGAACGTCCACGCGGTGCCGCCGACCAGGTGCCCGCCGCCCTGGTCGTTGCGCCACCGCACCAGCGCCGGGTTGTCACGCGGCTGCTCCCACGCGCAGTCCTTCGCGGGCGCGCCCTTCGCGCGCTTGGCCGTCGGGATCGGCACGCCGAGCTCGCGGCCCGCCGCCAGGGCCGCGCTCAGCACGTTCTCCACCGCCTTGTGGCTGGTGGACGTCACGCCGACGCTGCGCCCGCCGCGGATCAGGTGCGCGATCAGCCGTCCCGCCAGGTAGGTCTTGCCCGCTCCGGGCGGACCCTGCACGGCCAGCGTGGAGCCGTCCAACGCGTCCACCGCCGCGATCACGTCGGCGATCAGGTCGTCGCCGCGCGGCAGCGCGCCCGTCTTCAGGCGCGGCGGCGTGCGGCGGACCAGGTCGACGCCGGGGTGCGGCGGGAGCGTCGGCAACGCGTCCACGACCGCCCGCGCCAGGTCGTACACCGCCTCGTCCTTGGGCGTGGGCCGGACCGGGCTGCCCGGCAGCACCGCGACGGGCTGCTCACCGTGCACGTCGTCGGGCGCGACGCTCTCCAGCACCACCACGTCCTCGGCCGACTCGGCGAGCACCACGGCGTCACGGGTCACGTTCGCGGGCTTGCCGGGGTAGAGCAGGCGGACCTGGTCGCCCTTCGCGAACGGGTGCGGCCGGTCCGGGTCGCACCACACCCGCACCTCGCGCTTGGCCTTGCGGACCCGCCCGGACGGCATCGCCCAGTCCTGCGCCCGCACCGACACCGGCACCGCGCACGCGCTG
>JASLAV010001185.1 GCA_030146905.1 Lentzea sp.
TTATAGCGTTGGGGAAACACCCGGTCCCATTCCGAACCCGGTAGTTAAGCCCTTCTGCGCCGATGGTACTGCACTGGTTACGGTGTGGGAGAGTAGGTCGCCGCCGGACAATCTTTCAGAAGACCCCTGAGGGTCGAGCACAACGTGCTCCCCTCAGGGGTCTTCTGCATGTCCGGACAAAGATCTCGCTTGCCATCCCTGGTCTCATGGACCCATGGACGCGGTAGTGCACACAACTCTGGAGTCCTTCGACAAAGCCACCCACGACCGCCTGGCGGCCGATCCGGTGCGCAACACGGTGGCACTGACCTCACTGGACCGCGTCCGCCGCCTGCCGGCCGACCACCAGCCAACCCTGATCACCTTCCACGACAACGGCGAGGTGATCGGCTCCCTGATCCGAACCCCGCCCTGGCCTTTCCAAGCAGCCGACCTCCCTCCCGCAGCAGCGCCCCTGGCGGTAGAGGTGGCCAACAAGATCGACCCGGACGCCCCAGGCGTGACGGGCCCGCGGGACAGGTCAAAGGCATTCGCCACAGCAACCGGCAAGCCCTTCACCGAATCCCTGGCCACCAGGCTCTACCGCCTGGGCACCCTGACCCCGCCATCCCTGGAGGGCTCCGGCCGCATGGCGCGGGAGGACGACATCGAGCTGCTGGCAGCCTGGCGCCAGGCATTCACCGGAGAAGCGGTCCCCGAAGCGCCAGACGAGTCCCCGGCCGAGATCGTGCGCAGCTCACTCAGACTGGGCAACGGCCACGCCCTCTGGGAAGTCAACGGCACCCCTGTCGCCTGGGCAGCGGCCAGCGCCCCGCACACCGGCATGACCAGGATCGGCCCGGTCTACACGCCACCCGAACACCGCAGGCACGGCTACGGCGCCGCGGTGAGCGCGATGATCAGCCAGTGGGCCCTGAACCAGGGCGCCACCGAAATCGTCCTCTTCGCGGACCTGACCAACCCGACGTCGAATTCGATCTACCAGCGCATCGGCTACGAACCACTCGACGACTGGGCGGAGTTCTGGTGGAAGCACTGAGCCACAACGACATCCGGGACTTCGTAACCGCAGCAGGAGCCTTCCTAGAAGCAGACCCGGTGAACCACAGCACACACCTGACCACCGTGGACGCCGCCCTGCGCGGCGACCGCCAGCCCGCCACGCTGATCTCCCTGCACGACAACGGAAACACCATCGGCGCGGTGACCCAGATGAACGGCCGCCCGCTGCACGTGGCCGCAATGCCACCCACCGCGGCCGCAGTCGTGGTCGAGGCCCTGCGCGACCGGGAGAACAGCCGGATCACCGGCCCACGAGATCGAGTCGACGCCTTCCGCCGACTGTGGCGCGACGGCGGCAGGGAGGTCTGGGCCCTGCGCCTGTACCGGCTGGACGAGCTGATGGTGCCGCAGGTGCCAGGCGAACCCAGGCCCGCCACGCCCGCGGACGACGAGCTCATCACCGGCTGGTGGGTCGACTTCGTGGCGGAGCTGGACGGCCTGCCGCGGCCCGAAGCCGAGACCCGCGTGACGGACTACCGGTGGATGTCGGCCGGCCACGTGCTGTGGGAGGTCGACGGCGTCCCGGTGTCCTGGGCGGCGAGCACCACTCCCACTGGCGGCGTGTCCCGGGTCGGCCCGGTCTACACGCCGCCCGAGCATCGCCGCCGTGGCTACGCGGCCGCTGTGACCGCCGCGGTCAGCCGGTGGGCGCACAGCGCGGGTGCCGCGCACGTCGTCCTCACCGCGGACCTCGCCGACCCCACGGCGAACTCCGTCTACCAGGGAATCGGCTTCCGGGCCGTCTCCGACTGGGTGGAGTACAGCTGGGACTGAGGCGCCGCAGTCTCGGTTGCATCCCCCCCGCGCTTCCGCATTATGCGGGAAACGAAACGTTGTTTCAGGACATGCACCACCCGATCAGTTGGGGACAACTTCCGGGGCCCGTGTCGAGCCCTACTGATAGAGACGAGTCTCGGAGCGGATCCGGACAGCCGCCACCCGGTCTGATGACTCGGCAGCCGAGTGGTGTGAGGTCGAGGACGGCAGTCAAAGCGGTCGCGCCGGTCAGACGCGTGGTTGAGCAGCTACCGGTATGCGTTGTAGGCGATCGACGCCTTCACCGCCCCAGCACCTCGAGTGCCCGCCACCTCCAGGCCGCCAACCACTGCCCACCGTCTCCACGCCGCTAGCCACCACACGCCGCTAGCCACCACACGCCGCTAGCCACCACACGCCGAACACCAGGCACCGAACACCAGGCACCGAACACCAGGCACCGAACACCACAGCTAGCCGAACAGCTCCGCCGACAGAGGCCGGTTCCGCACGTGAGAAGAGAAGACGAGCGACGTGGTGGTGTCGCCATACCGCTGCATCACCTCGACGAGCTCCTCCAGCTCGACCATCGACCGGCACACGACGCGCAACAGCCAGCAGTCGTCGCCCGTCACGTGGTCGGCGTCGAGGATCTGCGGCAACACCAGCACCTGCGACCGAAACCGAGGTGTGTCCAGCGACCGGACCCGGACGCGCACGATCGACTCGATCGGCAGGCCCAGACGGGCCGGTGACACGACCGCCGTGAAGCCCGTGATCACGCCCAGCGACTCCAGGCGCCGCACCCGTTCGGTGACGGCCGGCGCGGACAGTGAGACGACGCGGCCCAGCGCCGTGAAGGACATGCGTCCGTCCTGTTGCAACAGTGACAGGATCTTCCAGTCCACGGCGTCGAGTTCCACCTGGAAATCATAAGTAGAACGGCTCGAACGCCTGGACTTCCGCATGTCCGAAGCCGGGGAACCGCCAGCAGGATCTAGGCATGACGAACGCACTGCGCTTCCCCGCCGCCGACCCGCGGACCGCTGCCGCCTTCTTCGCCGCCGAGCTCGCGTTCGAGGCCGACCCCGACGACGTCCACCGCGATCTGCTGCAAGGCAACGCCGACGGGTACGTCCTCGTCGAGACCCGCGCGCCCGAGGCGTTCGCGCAGGCGCGCATTCCCGGTGCGATCAACCTGCCCTACCGGGACTTGCCCGAGCGGCTCGAGCTCGATCCCGACCTCGTCTACATCTGCTACTGCGAGAGCTTCCAGTGCAACGCCGCGACCAAGGGGGCCCTCGCGCTCGCGCAGCGGGGGTTCCGGGTGAAGCGGCTCTCCGGCGGCATCACGGCGTGGCGGGAGGCGGGGTACCCGGTCGAGTCGGACCAGACCGCATCCGATCAAGCAGCGTCCGGGCAAGCCATGTCCGGCCACGTCGCACAGGGCCGAACAGCGCCGGTCGCAGGCGCAGATGTTTCGAAGGTCGCGTGTCGCTGCTGACCACTGCCGACATAGGCTCGGACGCGTGAACGCACCGCGCCTGCTCGTCCTGCAACCCTCGCAGTCCGACCCGCTGGCCAAGCTGGGTGACTGGCTCGACGCCGAGGGTGTCGCGATCGATCTGGTGTCGCTCAAGGACGAGCCGGCGCCGGAGAACCTCGACGGGTACCAGGGCGTCGTCTGCCTCGGTGGTGAGATGGGTGCGCTCGACGACCTCGAGTACCCGTGGCTCGCCGACGTTCGCCGCCTGTTGTCCAACGCCGTCGCGCGCAAGGTGCCGACGCTGGCCATCTGCCTCGGCGCGCAGCTCCTCGCCGCCGCCACCGGTGGTCAGGTGCGCAAGGGTCCGAAGGGGCCCGAGGTCGGGGTGCTGCTCGTGGCGAAGCGCGACGCGGCGGCCGGTGACCCCTTGTTCGCCGACCTGCCGTTCACGCCTGACGTTCTGCAGTTCCACAACGACGAGGTGCACCTGTTGCCGCCCGG
>JASLAV010001174.1 GCA_030146905.1 Lentzea sp.
GCCGGATCCGGCCGGGGCTGCTGCAACTGCTGCGCAACCTCGACGAGAGCATCCCCGTCACCGTCCACGACGGCCGCCTGAACGTGCTGGGGCGCAACGCCGCCGCAACCGAGCTGCTCGGCACGGTCTCCGGCGGGAGCCGCTACCGGCACAACATCGTCCACCAAGGCTTCACGCCCGCGGCGCACCACCTCCTCGGCGAGGAAGGCGCCCACCGGTACGCCCGGTGGGCCACCGCCGAACTCCGCTCGGCGATGAGCCGTTACCCCGGCGACGAGTACCTGCTGTCCCTGCACGCTGACCTCTCGGCGACCAGCGCCGCCTTCCGCGCCCACTGGGAGCGCGGCGAGGTCACGGCGGAGCGGTCCATGGTGAAACGCCTGCGCCACCCGACGCGGGGATGGCTGACCTTCCAGAGCGAGGTGCTGCAGGACGTGGAGCACGACCACTGGGTCGTGATCTACGCGAGCGAGTAGCGAAGGCCCGCTCAGGCGGCGAGGAGGAAGGACAGGAAGAAGCCTCCCGCCGTCGCGAACGCGTTGAGCGGCCGGCCGTGCTCGAACGCCTCCGGCATCAGGGTGTCCGCCAGCGACGCGATCACCGCCCCGCCGGCGAAGGACAGCGCCACGGCCAGCACCACGTCGCTCAGCCCGCCCGCGACCAGCCTGCCGAGCACCACCGCGGCCGCCAGCAGCAGCGCGCACACCGCCCACGTCAGGATCACGGTGCGCTTGCTCTGCCCCGACTCGCGCATGGCGACGGCGCCGACCAGGGACTCGGGGAGGTTGGAGAAGAAGATCGCCACGAGCAACGTCAGCGACACCCCGCTGGCCAGCGACACCCCGAGCGCCAGGTTCTCCGGAACCCCGTCCAGCGTGACCGCGGCGAGCAGCGCGAACCCGACGCCGCCGCGCGCACCGGCCTTGGTCACCTCCCGCTGACCCGGCCCGGGGTGGCCGGTGACGTAGCGGTCCAGCGCGGAGTCGACCACCACGAACGTGGCGGCGCCGGCCAGCAGGCCGAGTCCCGACCGCACCGCGCCGCCGAGGTGGAACGCCTCCTCGAACAACTCGAACGCCAGGGCGGAGATCAGTGCCCCGCTGGCGAAGGCCAGCAGGACGCCGGTGAGCCATCGCGGCGGCCGCCACAGCGAGCCGGCGATCGAGCCGATCACCAGGGCGCTCGACGCGGCCAGGCCGTACAGCACGGCGGTCAGCATGCCCTCGATTCTGGCGGCAGGTCGGCGCCCGCGCCAGCCTGCCCAGGCATGAACAGGAGGTTCGCGGCTGTCACGCCGGCCTCGCCCGATGGTTCAGTCTCCCGCTCTCGTTCATGGGAACGCCTGTGGCGAAAGGACACTCAGAGGCACATCGACCCCTCCAACCGGATGCTCTTCCCGGCGGACCGCAACCTGGACGCGTGATGTTCGGCCGCAAACCTTGGACAGCGGTCTGTGACTGTTAGCGTACGGAGAGCGACATCTCCGGATCTGGAGGACTCGATGAAACGTCTCGTCACCGCAACGTTGAGCACGCTGGCCGCCACCGCTCTCCTCGCCTCGGTGCACCTTCCAGCACAGGCCGCGACGGGCAGGGTGGCGGTCTTCTCGACCGAGGCCACGCCGCTCGAGATCTACGAGAACCCCAAGGGCTGCACCAAACTCCCGCCTGAGGCGCACGTGCTGGTCAACCTGACCGACACCGAGGTCGTCGTGCACGGCGACCCTCTCTGCCTGACTCCCGGGCTGGTCGTCGCCCAGGACCACGGTTCGCACGTCGCTCCCGGCAGCGGCGCGTTCTCCGTCAAGGGCTGACCCTGGTGCGACCAGTCCGGAAAGGACGTCCGTGTCTGTCGATCTTGTCGTCGTCGGTGTCGGCTACGTCGGCCTGCCGCTCGCCGCGGAAGCCGTCGCCGCCGGGATGTCCGTGATCGGGTACGACACCTCGCCGGAGGTGGTCGCCGCGGTGGCCGGCGGCCGCTCGCACGTGCTCGACGTGCCGGACGCCCGGCTGCGGGACATGCGGGCCAGCGGGTTCACCGTCACCGACGACCCGGCGGTGCTGGGCGACGCCGAGACGATCGTGATCTGCGTGTCCACCGGACTCGACGCCGGGGGAGGGCCGGACCTGTCCGCCGTGCGCGCCGCGGCCACGACCATCGCCGGGCACCTGCGGCCGGGCACCCTGGTGGTGCTGGAGTCGACCAGCTACCCGGGGACCACCGACGAGGTCGTCCGGCCGATCCTGGAGCAGCACGGGCTGATCGCGGGCGAGGACTTCCCGCTCGCCTACTCGCCGGAGCGGATCGACCCCGGCAACGAGCGGTTCGGCCTGCGCAACACGCCGAAGGTCGTCAGCGGGCACACCCCGTTGTGCGCCAAGCACTGCGCCACGTTCTACGGGCGGTTCGTCGACACCGTGGTGGTGGCGCGCGGCACCCGTGAGGCGGAGATGGCCAAGCTGCTGGAGAACACCTACCGGTACGTGAACATCGCGCTGGTCAACGAGATCGCGATGTTCTGCGACACCATCGGCGTCGACGTGTGGGACGTGCTGCACTGCGCGGCGTCCAAGCCGTTCGGGTTCGCGCCGTTCGTGCCCGGTCCCGGCGCGGGCGGGCACTGCATCCCCGTCGATCCCAAGTACCTGCTGGACAAGGCCGAACGGGA